>JANNAO010000342.1:0-22595 GCA_031384405.1 Verrucomicrobiota bacterium
TGTGCGTGGCAATTTTTTGCGTGCGTCGAGTCGGTGAAACCATCGCACCAAAAAATCCGTTCAAGTCCGCGAAGTAGAATTCGTCTCAACGCTGCGGAGTGTGGCCGTCCTCGGCCACAGCAATAGGGTTATGCGAAAGGCTTCCGAAAAATGGTAACGTTGGGTTGTAAGCTAATGCCATTTGGAAATAGAACATGCGACAGTACGAATGAAAATCGCAGTTACATCACCGTTCACCAACCCCAACGGGGTTGAATCATCTAGCCCAGCCCCGAATGCTTTCGGGGCTGGGAAAAGACGTTGCGCCCCATCAACCCTGAAAGGGTTGAATCCATGGGGCGCAAGGGGTGATGCAACCCCGTTGGGGTTGGACATGTTATTTTGGCGTTCAACCCAGGGTAGCTCGTTCCTCGCAACCGCTGGGCTGAGTGATGGAATCCCTTTGGGATTCTCAGAATGAATTTCCGAATGGCATTAGGTTGTTCGCCCGTCGCTGTGGCCGAGGACGGTCACTCTCCGCCTCACGCGCTTTTCACAGCCAGCACGTTCTTGAGATATTTTCCCGTGAAACTCTCCGCACACGCCGCCACCTGTTCCGGCGTCCCCTGAATCACAATATTCCCGCCGCCATCGCCACCTTCCGGGCCGAGATCAATCACCCAGTCCGCCATTTTGATCACGTCGAGATTGTGCTCAATGATCAGCAACGTGTTCCCCGATGCTCGCAGCTTGAAGAGAACCTCCAACAACTTCGCCACGTCATGGAAATGCAATCCCGTCGTCGGTTCGTCCAGAATGTAGAGCGTGCGCCCCGTCTGCTTGCGACTCAACTCCGCCGCCAGCTTGATGCGTTGCGCTTCGCCGCCGCTCAACGTCGTCCCGCTCTGCCCAAGATGGATGTAACCCAACCCCACCTCCGCGAGCGTCAAACACGGATCGTAAATCTGCGGCACCGCGCGGAAGAAACTCACCGCCTCGTCCACCGTCAGATTCAACACGTCAGAAATGTTCAGCCCCTTGTAGGCGATCTCCAACGTCTCGCGATTGTACCGCTTGCCGTTGCAGTTCTCGCACGTCACATACACCGGCGGCAGAAAGTTCATCTCGATCTTCAGCAAGCCGTCGCCCTGACATTTCTCGCAGCGACCGCCCTTCACATTGAAACTGAATCTCCCCGCCTCGTAGCCCCGCACTTTCGCCGTCGGAAGCTTCGCGAACAGATCGCGGATGGCGTTGAACATCCCGGTGTAAGTCGCCGGATTACTGCGTGGCGTGCGCCCGATCGCCGTCTGGTCAATAACGACAATTTTCTCCAAGCCCTCGTAGTTCTTGATCTCCTTGTGTACGCCCGGTCGTTCCTTCGACCCGTAAAATTTCCGCATCAACGCGCGCCGCAATGTGTCATCCACCAGCGTGCTTTTGCCCGAACCGCTCACGCCTGTGACACAGGTGAACAGCCCGATGGGAATGCGCGCATTGACGTTCTTCAAATTGTTCTCGCTCGCACCCACGATTTCAATTGTCCCGCGATCCTTGTCCGCCTTCTTGCGTTCCTTCGGCAAAGGAATGTTCATCTCGCCCGTGAGATAACGCCCCGTGAGCGAACGTTTATTCGCCAACACCTCTTGCAACGTCCCTGCCGCCACGACTTCTCCTCCATGCACGCCTGCGCCCGGGCCGAGATCGAGAATGTAATCCGCCGCCTGAATCGTGTCCGCGTCGTGCTCCACCACGAGGACGGAATTGCCCAGATTGCGCAACCCTTTCAACGTTTCGAGCAACCGATCATTGTCGCGCTGATGCAACCCGATGCTCGGCTCGTCCAGAATGTAAAGCACGCCCACAAGACCCGCGCCGATCTGCGTCGCCAGCCGGATACGCTGCGCCTCACCACCGCTCAACGAACCACTCTCACGATTCAACGTGAGATAACCCAGCCCAACGTTCTTGAGAAAACCCAACCGCGCGCGAATCTCCTTGATGACCTCGCCTGCGATCTTGAGTTGAAACTCCGTCAGCTTCAGCGCGGCAAAAAACTCATCCGCCTTGTTCACCGAGAGCAGGCATACATCCATGATGGAGAGGCCGGGGATTTTGGAGTGCGGCGACTTGTCGCCGCTTTTCCCGCTTTGCCGACTTGTCGGCAAAGCAGAGCCGCGCAGCAGCGGCTCGGCGGGCGTTTCGAGCGCGCCAGTTTGTTTTGTTTGACGCTCGCCCTCACCCCGGCCCTCTCCCCCGAGGAGAGGGAGAATCGTTTCCCGCGTCTCTAAACTTTCAACGCCGCATGATTCGCGCTGACGCTGGCTGCCTTTCTCCCTCGCCCCTTCGGAAGGGGAGAGGGCCGGGGTGAGGGGGCTTTCCGCATCACCGAGAGTGACTGCCAGAATTTCCGGCCTCAGCCGCTTCCCCTGACACGCATCACAAAATTGCGGACTCATGAAAGCCTTGAGCCGATTCCGCGTGAACTCACTTTCGCTTTCGGCATACAGCCGCTCCATGTTCGGAAGCACTCCCTCGAACGAACGCTTCACATTGCTCGCCTTGCCCGCGCGCCAGAATTGAAACGCAATCTCCGTCTCGCCTGACCCATGCATCAACACCCGCTTGAATTCGTTCGGCAGACTTTTGTAAGGCGTCTCCATGCTTTGCTCGAAGTGACCCGCAATCGCCTTCAGCATCGCTTTGTAATAAACAATCATCCGCTTTCCCCCGCGCCGCCACGGCAGCACCGCGCCCGACTCCAGCGACTTGTCTGTATCCGGCACGACGAGGTCTGCATCAAAAATCATCTTCTGCCCGAGGCCGTGACAGACCGGACACGCGCCGTTCGGTGAGTTGAACGAAAAATGTTTCGGCGTCGGCTTCTCGTAACTCTTGCCCGTGCCCGGTGAATACATGCGGTTCGAGTGCAGCGTCTCAATCCACTCCTCGTGGCGGCGGGCATCCGTGCCTGCCGTAGGGGGCGGCATCTTGCCGCCCGGAATCGGCGTGGCAACAGGAGGGGCTTCCGAACCTTTCACGCGCGTTGAATTGTTGGCGCGTTTTCCGCCGGGCAGGATGCCCGGCTCTACGGCAGGCACGGATGCCTGCCGCCACCCTTCCGGCAACTGATGCAGCGTCACAATCACTCCCTGACCCCACCGAATCGCCGTCTCCACCGAATCTTGCAAACGCACCCGCACCTTCTCCTCCATCACCAACCGATCCACCACCGCTTCGATGGTGTGCGATTGCTTCGCATCCAAGCGCACGCGCACGTTCGGATCGGTGAGTTCCACCAATTCCCCATCCACACGCGCGCGAACAAAACCTTCCCGCTGCAATCGCTCGATAACATCGCGGAACTCGCCCTTCTGCCCGCGCACCACCGGCGCAAGCAACATCACCTTGGTCCGCTCCGGCAACGCGAGGATTTTATCCACGATGTCGCTGGTGGTCTGCGCGACGATGGATTCGCCCGTGTCCGGACAATGCGCCTGGCCGACATGCGCGTAGAGCAGCCGCAGGTAATCGTAAATTTCCGTCGTCGTAGCGACCGTGGAGCGCGGGTTCATGCCACTGGTGCGCTGCTCGATGGCGATGGCCGGCGAGAGACCCTCGATGTAATCCACCTCCGGTTTCTGCATCTGATCGAGGAACTGCCGTGCGTAGGCGGAAAGACTCTCCACGTATTTGCGCTGGCCTTCGGCGTAGATCGTGTCGAATGCGAGCGACGACTTGCCGCTGCCGCTCAGGCCGGTGATGACCACCAGCTTGTCGCGCGGAATTTCGAGCGTGAGATTCTTGAGATTATGCTCCCGCGCCCCGCCGATGCGGATGAATTCTTTGCTCATGGTAACGAATTCTTGGGTTCAACTAATCCAGCAGCGTAGGACGGCGGCAAAGACGAGGAAAGGAAAGAAACGTCAACTTGCCGAATCGCGGCGCGTGTGGATAATTACCACCATGAGCGCACAAGAAATCTTGGCCGAAGAAATCAAGCAACAGCCTGAGCCGGTGCTGCGCGAAGTCCTCCATTACCTGAAATTCCTCCAACGACAGCGCGAAGAAGAAATCCCGATGGACAATCTCGTCGCGGATACTTGGGAAAAACTCGGGCCGTCGCCAGACGTGGACTATGACAAACTTTAATCGCGGCGACGTTGTCGTGGTGGATTTGGGCATGGCAGCCAAGGTGCGCCCTTGCGTCGTGGTTTCCGTTAGCAACTCCGACCATCAACGCAATATGTCCGTGGTCGTGCCCATGACCACCGAGATTCGTGGGGGCGAATGTGAAGTCCGGTTTCCGAAACCTGCCTGGCTCAAACAGGAATCGGTCGTGAATGTATTGGGCATCGCCGGAGTGGATAACGCCAAGATCGAACGGCGCATCGCGTCGTTTCCAGCAGACAAACTCAGTGAAATTGAATCGGTTCTGAGGCGGATGTTGCGCCTTTAATCCACCCGCTTAGTCCGGTGAGCTGGGCGAGGACAGGAAAGAAACTCCAACTGCTGACGAGAAGTGTTTGTCCCGTCTGCCGACTTTGTTTAGCGTGGGAAAAACATGAATGACACGCCCATCCGCTCCGGTTCGCATCGCGTCACCAACGATGTGATCTATGGCCTCATCACCTCCCGCATCAAGCCCGATGCTCGCGTGCTGGATTTTGGCGCGGGTCTCGGTCACATGAGTCAGCGATTGGGTAATTTCTTCAAGCAACAAGGGCGCAACCCGGCTGATCAACTCACGCCGTGCGAGATTGTGCCGGAGATTTTTCAGTAACAAGTAGTGCCTTGTCGCAAGATCGGGATCAACTCGGACATCCCCATGTAGGACGGAAGTCAGGACATGATCTACGCCATCGAGGTGTTGGAACATGTGCCGCGTCCCTATGATTTTTTCCTCGAAGCGGGCAAGAAGCTCAAGCCGGGTGGCTTTCTGATCTTCTCCGTGCCGAATTCGCTTCACCTGAAATCGCGCCTGCAATTCCTTTTCACGGGTTACGCAGACATGTTCGGCCCGCCTTCCACCGAGGATAAGAACGCTGGTCGCATCTGCGGACACATCATGCCGCTGAGTTATTCGTACTTCGTCTATGGTTTGAAACGCGCTGGGTTTCAGGATGTGGAATTTCAGGCAGATCGGCTCAAGCGCAGTTCGCTCTTCATGTCCATCATCGCCTATCCTGTAATGTGGTTGGGCGCGTGGTTCAATGATCGTGCTCGGACGAGGTCCGAGCGCGCAATTCCTTCAACCACGCCGGAGCCGGGCCGTTGTTGGGCAACGACGTGTCTGGCTGACGATGCAATCCGATGGCGCGGGCAAGAATCCATTCGACGCCGTCCCAGAAGCGAAGGGTGTCGAGGATCGTATTCACGAGATTGGTGATGGGGCAGTAGCGGACGTTCTTGGGATTGGTGTGGTGAACGGCGTGGTGATGCGGTGTCTGCAACACACGGATTTTTTGCAAAAAGTTGATGACGCGGCCGTTTTCGGTGCGGGTCTGGTGCGACCATTTGTGGACTTGATTGGCGTTGGCACTGATGACAGCAAAGAGCCAGACCTGCCACGTCAACAGATCAAGCCACCACGCGACGAGGACGATGACCGCCGAGAAGCACACCAAGTCCCACGAGCTTTGCCACCAGTTGTTGCGCGTCATGTAGCGGGGCAGGTGATGGTGGATGACGTTGGCCTTGCCGATGAACGAGCCGATGATCGGCGTGTTCTCGCGGACGTAGGCGTCTTCAAACCAATGGACGATACCGGCGATGAAGTCTGCCAGCATGATGACCAGCAAGGATTGCCACAGCACGTTTATGAATTCATTCATACGCCGGGATGGGTAACTCAACTCAAGGCACGGGTGGTAATTGATAAAAGTGTGACCACATCTCTGGAAACAATGGTTAGCAAAGGCACGCGCCGGAGTCACGAAGCGCTTTGTTGATCAATTGTCCGCAATCGTCGGCTGCGGCTTTTGGCCCGGTCTGATCCATCCGCGCACGATCATCTCGTTGAGCGCTGCGGCACTGATCTGCGAATAACCGTGGTCAAGTTCGGCGCGGAATAGTCGGGCGTCGTCTGCAGCCCACGTCTTGTATTTGCGTGCGTCACCCTGATAACGCGTGGTGCAGGTATAAAGTGGATTGCCGTCTGAACCGCTGAACAGCGTGACGCGGGCTTCAATGCAAACCGATAACTTTGGATTGTTGCCCGATGGACCTTTGAGTGCCGCTTTGACGACTTCTATCTTCAACAGTTTGTCTCCGGCGCGGAAGGTGTCAGAGGTCGCGCCGGGCCAGCTTGCAAGGATCGGATGTGGCATGGATGTCGGCGCGCGGGCCAGTTGGGCGTGGTCTGTTTCCGGTTTGGTCAGCAGCACCACGTTGCTGAAATCCCGTTCTCCCAGTTGCTGGACGATCTGGGTGGCCAACGCGTGACTGGGTTGGGCGTTGATGATCGCGCTCATCAGGGGCGCGCTCGCCTTGCGGATGTTCTTTTCACTCACGCCATGAAAAGCGAGGCCGAGAGTCTCATGGTAAATCGCAACGGGCGACATCACGATCAGCGTCGTGAGTGACACCGCAAGATTTGGATGAGCATCAAGCCCGTCCATCGTCCACTCGATGTCGGACCTGGCTTCGGACAATGCCTCGTCCCGTGTCAGAGGCTTTTGCAACCTGAACAATGCGCTCTTGGCGTCTGGTATGACAAAAAAACTTCCTGACTCCATGATGTGCTGCGATGCGAGTTGAACGGTCACGATCGGCGCAACGGGGTGTGATTGTTGTTTGACGTACAGCGAGGCGAGGTCGCGCGTTTCTGGTGAAGGGTTTTTCCAACCTGAACCGACAAGCAGGGGTGCTTCGCCGTTCAGTCGGATGATGTCGGCGATGATCTGGCTGGCGAGTTGGTGATAACCTGTCCGCGTGCATTTCTCAAACGGCTCACCCCGGTTCAAAGCCCAATCGAGGAACAATTCCTGATCGGTCTGATAGGTGTAAGTGGTGTCGCGGAGAACTGCGCGGTCGGAAGCGCGCAACAGCCGGGCGCGGGCTTGTATCCGCAGGGCAAAGGAAGCATCGCCCGCCCCCAGTTTTTCCAAACGCAGTTCGTCAACGCTGGTTTCGAGAATCGTGCCGACCCGCAACGCTTGGTTGCGTTGCGTGCGCGAATCTGTTTGAGCGTCCATCAGCACGAAGCGGCGTGGGCAGTTGCGCTGGGCTGCTGTGATGATCGCATCGCGCAGATGATGTTGTTGCGACATGTTGCTCATGGCACTGGCCAGACCCGCTTGCACCTCGGTGAGTTTGTTGGCCGGCAACCGCTCACGCGATGCCTGAATGCCGCTGACAGCAGCCTCGAACGGAGCGGCAATGACACTCAGGATACACATCGGCAGATAGGCGTCTGGCGGGGCATAAGCCGGAAACTCCAACACATCCGCCGCTGTCATCCCTGCGGCATCCGCTGCGCGCTGGACTTGTCCCTCTGCCAAGTCATAAGACCAGAGTGCGGCGGCTGGGGTACAGGTCACACCAATCGGCCCGGAGTCGAGTTGGAACAATTCGTTGGCTGGCGTAGATTCTCTCGTCGAACTCAATTGAGGTTTGGCGGCGAACAAAAGTTCACTGCTATAAATGACGACCAGTATCCCCAAACCGACGGGGTGCAGCCCGGCTGGCACATGACAATGAGAAAGACAATGGAATGAAGGGAGTCTTGTTTTCATGGAAGACTTTTAACTCAGTTGTCTCCGCTGGTGTTAATTGATAAAAGTGCGGCAGCATCACGGCAATCAATGTTATGAACGTTCATCATCTGGAGTTGTTTTATTACGTGGCGAAACACGGTGGTATCAGCGAGGCCGTGCGCAACATGCCTTACGGCATCCAACAGCCGGCGATCAGCGGACAGGTGATCCAGTTGGAGGAATTTCTCGGCGTGACACTGTTCCAGCGGCGACCTTTCTCCCTCACGCCGCAGGGTCGGGAGTTGTATGAGTTCGCCAGACCGTTTTTCGACAACCTCACTCCGACGGCGGAGAAATTACGTGGCGGCGTGTCGCAGCATCTGCGGATCGCTGCGTCAGAAACAGTGTTGCGAACTTTCCTGCCGGGCATGTTGCAGGAATTGCGGAAGAAGTTCCCCAAATTGAAGGTCTCGTTGCGCGAGGGTTATCATCCGCAAGTGCTGACGTGGTTGTTGGCGCAGGAGATTGATCTCTCCATCGGATTGATCGGCGGGAAACCTCCAAGCGGAGTTCAAGCCGTGCCGCTGTTCGATGTCACGTTGGGTTTGCTGGTGCCAAAGAACAGCAGGTTGAAATCAGCTGATGAACTCTGGATGCGTGATCGCATCGAGGAATCATTCATCACCGTGCCGAGCAACGAGCCGATTCTGCGCGCGTTCCGGGAGGGATTGGCGAAGCGGAAGGTGGATTGGATCAACGGCATCGAAGTGAGCAGCGTGGAGATGGTGCAGACGTATGTGGCGCATGGATACGGCATCGGAGTGATGGTGTATCTGCCGGAGTTGAAGTTGCATCCTGATGTGCGGGTGTTGCCGTTGCCGGAATTTGACCGGGTCACGTTCGGTGCGTTGTGGCAGGGGAGAAAGTCGCCGTTGATGGAGGGGATGATTGCTGCGCTGAAGAAAGCAGCGGGCGGATTAGTGCGGTGATCGGGGGGAAGCTTTACTGGCGATGAGTTAAAACACTAACCGCGCGCAACGGAGGTTTGCAGCGCGAGCGCGCCTTCCGGGAGAGGCTCAGGTTTTTTGGTGGCATTCAACGCGACACTCAACCCAAGGATGCCCGAGAACACGCAAAGGTCCGAAGAGATCGCACCGAACACCGCGAAGAAAAAAAGGACGCGCGCCGTGAAGCAAGCGAACAGAAACGCGTTGATCGTCCTGATCTCTGGGTCGCCGTATTGGTAATTTTTGTAGAGGTACATCATGCCTGCGATAGCCAGCCAAACAAAGGCCACCAGTCCGTAGATGCCAAAGGGTATCAGCAGCGAGAGAGGCCCGTTGTGATAATCCCCCGCCACAGCCGCGCCCTGAGCTGAACCCGCCGCACCCATATTGTTCTGGTTGAAAAGAGCCATGTGCATCTCGTCCGATGAAAAGCTGTAGCCCTTGCCTTTGAACAGATAAACAGGGACTTCCTCGACGACTTGATTCCAAAGATCAATGCGCCACTGGGAGGAGGATTCGGCCTGCATTTTGATCACTGGGTCTATCGCGATTGGCAGGAAGCTGAAACAGCGTTGGACCGTCGGCGGCAATCTGTCTGCCGAGGTGATCAGCGCCGCGCCCAGAAGTATCCCAATGGTCACGATAATCAGCATGACGTGTGTCCGCCACAATCTCTCCACAAAAAATAGAATTCCGAATGTCATCACAACCATGATCAGGTGAGAGCGAAACCCACCTAGGAAGCCTATTGAGATCGCCGCTAGGAAAATTAGCAGCCGCAAGGGTCTGCCTAGGTCGAACACGCCTCGAACGCCATACTTGGCGAGCATCCAGCTAAAGATCGCAAACGACACCGCCATGGTTTCGCCGATGCGCCTCTCCCCGATGATCGAACTATGAGTCTGCACAAATGGATCATCGGGTTGACCTGGGAAAAAATAATAGATGAAATCTCCCGCAGGTCCGATCCACCCAGGCAACAGGCTTAATCCCGCCGTCATTCCAGAAAGAAAGAATAGCATGACATAGAGGAACGCCTTGTTCTTCGAGATGGACATGCTCGTCAGTCCGAAGAAGCCGACAATGGCGGCAAGAACATAAAAGTATTTCCGCCCTCCCTGGTTGGTGGTTGCTCCCAGTGTGGAAATATTGATGCCGCCCGTGATTTCGGCTGTCACCAGAATCACAACTGCAAAAAAGATCATGGGCACGGTCAGGGATGGCACATGAGCAAACTTGCAGTCGGGATTGACTGACCGGTTAAGAATGGCAAAGAAAAGCCCGATCAAAGACAGGAACGCCCACAGCAGCGGAGCACCGGGCAGGAAGGCCACTTGCGCAGTCATATTCCAGCTCAAGACCAGGAGCGGATGATACCAGCGAATCAACAACGGCGAACACAAGCCTGCAATGGATGCTGCGAACACGAACTTGCTGACGGGATCATTGACATCCGCCAAGTGATAGCCAAGCAGCACAGCAAAAGGCAGGCAGACCCCGAAAGTGAGGTAGTTCCTTTTGTCTGAAAAAAATCCGGGCATGTGGAGCAAGAATAAAGATTGGAGTCACCATTTCTGCAACCGGTTTTTTTGATTCTTGAGGTAGGGATTAATACTGAGACGCCCGCGAGCCGGGATCAAAATCAGCGAGGTGATGCTGGTTCGACATCGGCTTCTTGTTCGCGCGATTTGTGCATGTTCAACGCCACGCTCAATCCAAGAATGCCTGTGAAGATGTAAAGCTCGTTCGCGACAGCTCCAAAGATGGAGAAAAAGAAGATGGTTTTTGCCAAGAAGCTGGCGAAGAGAAATGCGTTGATCGTTTTCAATTCTGGAAGTCCGCGCTTGTAGGACTTGTAGAGATAAACCAACGCCGCCGCCACAAACCACATAAATACCAAGACCCCATAGATGCCGAATGGAATGATAAGTGATAACGGCCCATTGTGATAATCACCCGCCACTGCCGCGCCTTGTGCAGCCCCGACCGCTCCGAGGTTTGCCTGGCCGAAAAGTGCCATGTACATATCATCGGATGAAAATGTGTAGCCTTTGCCTTTGAAGAAATAAACAGGGACTTCTTCCACCACCTGTTTCCAAAGGTCAATTCTCCACTGCGAAGACGATTCCGCCTGCACTTTGATCATCGGATCAATATCAAAAGGCAGGAAGCTGAGTGTTCTCTGAACGGTTGTTGGCAATTTGTCTGCAAAGCCGGCAAGCAGAACCGTCGATAAAAGCCCCATCACGATAAGAATCAACATCACCCGTGTGCGCCACAATCGCTCCATCAAGAAAAGGATGGCAAACGCGAGCATGATCGAAATTAAATGGGAGCGGAATCCGCCGAGGAAACCTGAAGCGATGCCGAGCAAAAAAATCCCAAGCCGCCAAGGCCGACCAAGATCAAACACGCCTCGAATCCCATATCTGACCAACATCCAACTGAACACCGCGAATGAAACCGCCATCATTCCGCCCAGCCGGACCTCACCAAAGCCATCAGCCTGCGGCCGTTGGGCCATGTCGGCCAGATCGGTTGGTATTTCACCAGGGAAAAAGAAAATTATGAATCGAGCCGCCGCTCCCGCCTGGGCTGCTAGATGCGGTAACACGGCAGCGATACCCGGCAAATAAAACAGCGCCACAAATACATACGCTTGCTTGGGTGAAATCGTCCGGCTGGATAGGGCAAAAAATCCTACGATGGCAGTCAGGATGTAAAAGTATTGCCTGCCTCCACTAGCCGAGCTTCCAAGAACCTGAAGGCTGATGCCGCCTGTCATCGCAGCCGTCGCAACGATCACGCCTGCGAAGACCACCAATGGCGTCGTCAACGATGGAACATGCGCGAATTTATTCTCGGAATTCATTGAGCGGTTCAACACCGCAAAGAAAATCCCCAACCACGAAAAGAACGCCCACATGAACGGTGCGCCGGGTAAAAAAGTCGCCTGTGCGGTCAGATTCCAACTGAAGAGCAGCACCGGATGATACCACCGCATCATCAGCGGAAAGCTCAATCCCGCGATGGCCGTCATGATGATGACCAAGCTAACGGGGTCGCGCACATCTGCTAGCAGGTAGCCGAGCAGCACCGCAAAAGGGAGGCACACCCCGAAAATCAGGTGGTTCCTTGTTACTGCAAACGTGCTGGCCATGTGGCCGAGGATTAAAGGCTGTCGTCACCATTTCTGCAATCTGATTCTTACGATTTGAGTGAAATCACCGAGCATGATTCAAAACACTCGGAGTTTTTGTTGCGACAGTCAGAATTTTTGCTCGCATTTGTCGTTCATCGAAACCAAAAATCCCCACTGGATGTCTCAACACTATTGGGGAATTTTCGCCGAACTGATCCGCACGCCGTTCCAACATCTGGAACTGGTCTGGGGCATCGTGCCGCTTTATTTCGGACTGCTGCTCAGTGAGATGACTTCGTCGAAGGCCAGCTATCGCACCGCGATCCAGACCGGCTTCAGCTTTCTCTGGGCGGGCGTGCAATGGCTTTATCCCTACGTGAAATTCCACGGCATCACCGATGTCGAACTCAACTCCATGTCGCCGATCAATCTGGCGGTGACTTCGCTTGTGCTGATGTTCGGCCTAGTTGCCTTCGTCAGCGGTCTGTTGAAACGCTTCCCGAAATACTGTCGCTTCCTCGGCTACACACGCTTCGCAAATTATTTCATGATCGCCATCTTCCCGATGCAAAGCCCCATCAAGGCGTATCAACTGCCATGGACGTGGGATCGGCTCATTGCCATCGCGATATTCGCCGTGCCGATCTGGCTGGTGCTGCATTACGGCCTGATGCCCGTGCGGAATCAAAAGTAATATCAGCACCCCCTCAGCCGAAACGATTCTATTCAGCCGCGAATAGAAACAGGAGGCGTGCATGTATTCAGGCAGTGTTTGAGCGTCCGCCAAACTGTGGCGGCAGACATTGCTGTGTGTGCATAAAACTCACACTCGCAGGCAAAACATCTGGGGTGACGGCTGTGGCAACCATGATAGAGTCGTTCACGTAACCCAGTAATCAGTTCGCAACAAACCTATGAAATCAGTAAAATTCGTTCCCGCTCTGGCCGCCACACTCGCGGGACTGTCCATCAGTGCCCAAGCGGCATTTGTCGTCAACGACACTTGGATTGACGGCACACGCACCGATCCCACATCCACCACCGATTCTGAAAACGGCACCGACACCGACCTCGATGGAGATATCGAGTCTCGTTGGGCGAACGCTGGCGGAACGATGAATGTCATCAACGGCAGCCCCGGAGTAACTCCTGGCGTCCTTCGCACCACCGTTCCGGCAGCAGGTTCAGCTTCATGGACAACTTATTTCGCTCCAGACGCAGCTCCCGTATCTCTGCTCAACGCTGGCGATAAGATGACGCTACGCTGGGTGTTCACTCCCACCTCGGCGGTGAGTGCCACCGCTGGCAATCAAAACCTCCGCATCGCCATCGTGAACAGTCCGAACGCAAACCGGCTGGCTCTGGATGGCGCCCCCGCCACTGGTGCTTACGCGGGCTACGGAATCTTCGGCACATTCAGCACAACACTCGGCAGCACGCCGTTGCGCTTGATGGAACGGGTCAATCCGTCCGGCAACTTCCTCTCCACTTCGGGGGAATATGCTCAACGCGCCACAGCAGGCACGAGCGGCAATGCCGGTTACGCCATGAACACCGCCTACACCTTGGTGTTCACTGCCGAAAGAACCCTCGCTAGTGCCTTGGACATCACCGTCAGCATGAGCGGCGGAACATTGGACGGCAGCGGCACAATCAGCATGGCCTTCACCGACGCCACCCCGAACAGTTTCACGTTCGACACGTTTGGCGCCCGCCCGCAAACCGGCGCGCTGACTTCGGAAAACTTCGATACCAGCCTGTTCCAAGTTGACTTCACAACCGCCGTTCCAGAACCCACCGTCGCCGCTATTTTGGGCGTCGGCATCACGGGCCTGATTGCCTCCCGTCGCAGCCGTCGTTGATCGGCTCAATTTGATCGCTCTCACGGGGTGCTGGAACTTCCAGCGCCCCTTTGCTTTTTGGCGAACCACCGGCCACGATTGCTCCACCGTGTTGCCGACTGCCCCAGTGGAGCAAACGAGAAGGCTTGCCGCAGGCGGCGACGCGACTATCGTGGTTTCACAATGAACCCCAGTGCTCCCAGAAAAACGCGCCGCGCGTTCACGCTCATTGAACTGCTCGTGGTGGTGGCGATTGGTGTAATTTTCTTCCTGCTGCTTCTTCCTGCTGGGACAGGAAACAAAGAACCCGCCAAACAGATTCAGTGCGTGAGCAACCTTCGGCAAATTGGCATTGGATTATGGCTTTACTCAGGAGACAACTCGAATCAGTTGCCTTGGCAGGTTTCGTCCCTGATTCACCAAGAGTCTGCGCCAACCACAAGTGCGGCCAATTATTTTGCGCCCGTCACAAACTACATCAAAGAAACGCGCGTATTCGTTTGCCCCACAGACAAGTCCCGGCAAGCGGCCACCAACACCACCAGCTTTGGCAATTCCAACCTCAGTTACTTCATCTCCCCGGATGTCTCCCTCAAATCACCTACAAATCTGTCATCCACCATCCTTGCTGGCGACCGACACCTGTCTCTCAACAATCAGGCCGTGAAGACTGGTCTGCTTGGGACAACCAATCTCTCTGCGCTCGGCTGGACGACTGAGCTTCACAACAACATTAAAAACTCGCCGCGTGGTGTGCTGGCGTTTGCTGATGGCCATTGTGAAGTTGTCAAAAGCAACAGGCTGGCTGAAGTCTTTCTGCGCCAATCCCTCGCCACCAACCGGCTGGTGATTCCCTGAAGGTGTAGCGGTGGGCATCCCTGCCCGCCGTACCCCGAAAGCATTCGGGGCAGCCCGGCGAAAAAAAAACGCAGCAGTCATGTGCATAATGGAATTGCGGCAGTCATCAGTTATTCGTGCCCCAATCCGGGCGGCAGGGAAGCCCGGCTCCACGTCAGCCAAGGATGGCCGACGCTACGCCACCTTCTTGTGATGATGCCCGCTGACTTTTTGCAGCCGCTGCTCCCAGTCCGTCTTGTTCGCCAGCGGATCAGCATCCGTGCCCCAGAGTTTCTTCACCATCTCGCGCTGCGGCACGAACGGACATTTCGCCTTCGGATTCTTGTGAACGTTGTCGAGCCTCTGCAACGCCAGTTGCGCGCCAGTGAGCAATGAGTTTTTGCCGAGCTGCTCCTGCAACTTCTTCGCCGCGTCATCCAACGCACCCCAACGCTCCGCATCCGTGCGACCCCACAGCGTAGGCTGCGTGTCGAGCTGCGTGAGATTCCACATGGCCACGCGGATTTGGCGCACGGGACGGAACTGCCCAGGCATGATGTCGCGGAAGATTCCTTCGAGCGTGGTGTTGATGACGGAGTTTTGAAATTGCGCGTGTTGAAAGCGATGCGCGCCGCTGACCTCGCTGAAATCGTTGAACCGGATCGTCAGGCTGAGTTCGCGCAACTGCAATTGCTCGCGCCGCAACTGCCCCGTCATGCGCGTGGCTTCGCTCAACGCGAACGTCAACGCCGCTTCGTAGTCCGGCTCGTCGTAGGGCAGCGTGGTGCTGCTGGAGATCGTGGTGCGGTCTTTGACTTCGAGAAACAACGGCTCGTTCCATTGACCGTTGGAGAACAGCCAGAGTTGCTGCCCCCAGATGCCGAACTTTTGCTTGAGCAGATGCGACGGGAGATTTGCGACGTGACCAAACGTCAGTGCGCCGAGCGCGGCGAGCGAGCGTTGCCGGTTCTTGGCGATGCCGGAAAGCTCGCGCACGGAACGGTCTTTCAAAAAATCTTTTTCCTCGCCCGGTTTGATTTCCAGAAAGCCCGGCTTGGCGACATCGGTCGCGAGTTTGGCGAGACGCGACGAACTCGCCAGCCCGGCGGACACGGGAAGCTTCACCTCGCGCCAGATGCGGTCGGCGATCTCTTTCACGTAATCCGCTGCCGTGGTGTTGCGCCAGACGGTGTGATCCATCGTGGTGAAATCCAGAAAGCCTTCATCAATCGAAGTCGGCACGAGCGTGGGAGAATATTGCTCCAGCACGCGGAACATCTCCTGCGAGAGCCGGCGATACTCGTCGTAATGCGGCTTGCACAACACGCCGCGCGGACATATCCGCGCCGCCTCGAAGCACGCCATGCCTGTCTTGACGCCGAACTTCTTCGCGTGTTTGTTCGCCGCGATGACGATGCCATCGCCGCGCCGACCGCCGCCGACCCAAACCGGGCGACCCGTCAAATCTTGATTGAGCGCGATCTCGCAACTGGCGAAGAAACTGTCGCCATCCACATGCAGGATTCGGTTGAGTGGTTTGCTCATCATCAAGTGGGACAGCGCGTCTCGCCTGTCCTTTCCGGCCAACTCATTGTTTGCTCTTCTACTGTTCACGTGCGGAGGACAGGCTGGAAGCACTGTCCCACTACCCGATGCCACATCGAGCCGGGTTTCAATCATGACTCCGCGCCACGCGTTCCGCCACGGCGAGTTGTTCACAATTGGATTGTAGGCGACGATGTGAGGAGTCGAAACAAGGTGACACACAACGCCTCGCCACCTCGTCGCCTACAATTCTGAAAATCTCAGCCGCATCCTCGCACAGCCAGTAGGACAAAAACCGTCCAAGCAAAAAATATTTATGAAGCCTTCATTCGATCTGGATTGATCTGCGGATGATCTGCGGATGATCTGCGGATTGTTTCTTCCACGCCGTCCAGCCATCCTTGCGCGACGTGACAAATCCAGATCAAAAACAAAACCGCTCCATCCGCTGGTGGCCGGGTGCTCTGTTGTTCATCGCGATGTTGGCAGCGGTCGCTTGGGTGCGGCTGCAAGCGGAATGGCCGTTTCAAACGCGCAATCTCGTCTCGACGATGATCAGCATCGTTTCTGGAATCCTTTTGCTCATCTGGTGGATGTTTCTTTCACACGCGCCGAATCGTTTGCGTCTGTCCGTCACGTTCGGATTGGTTGGTCTGGCGTTGGTTTACGTCGCTTTGTTCAAAGTGCGCGGTGTGAGCGGTGATTTGTTGCCCATCGTTGAACTGCGTTGGACAACGCGCGCGTTGCCGGAGGCTTCGACACCAAATCAAAGTTCAATTTCTCCTGTGCTCATCTTGTTCAACGATCCGACAAACAGCTTCCCTCAATTCCTAGGCTCGGATCGCAATGGCGTTCTCGCCGGGCCGAAGTTGGAAACCAACTGGCTCGCTCATCCGCCAGAAATCTTGTGGCGACAACCCGTCGGCGCGGCGTGGTCGGGCTTTGTCATCGTTGGTGACGCGTGCCTCACGCAAGAGCAGCGCGGCGCAGATGAATGTGTGACGGCTTACGAACTTCACACGGGCAAACCGATCTGGGCGCACACGAATCAAGGCCGTTACGACACTGTCATCGCTGGCGAAGGCCCGCGCGCCACGCCGACAATTGTCAGCAACCGCGTCTTCACCTGTGGCGGCACGGGCATCTTGAATTGTCTCGATCTCGCCAGCGGGAAACTCATCTGGACGCGCGATGTCGTCGCAGATTCGGGCGGGAAGATTCCGCAATTTGGCTACACAGCTTCGCCACTCGTGGTGGATGGATTGGTGATCGTTCATGGTGGCGAGGAGGTTCAACGCTCCGTGTTCGCGTATCACGTCGGGGACGGCACCCGCGCGTGGTTGGCGGGAACGAGTCCGCCGAGTTATGCATCGCTCACGCTCGCCACGCTCGCAGAGACGAAGCAAGTGTTGTCATTCAACGACAGCAGCATTTCTGCGCACGATCCCGCGACGGGTGCGACGCTCTGGGAAAGATCTTGGGGCAACGGCAATGAAGCCTGCGCGTCGCCAGTGGTTGTGGGGACGAATCGGGTTTTGTTTTCCAGCGGCTACGGTGTGGGCGCGGAGTTGATCGAGATTTTCCGCGTCAGTACGAATCGCCTTTCCACGAAGCTCGTGTGGAAATCCATCCGCATGAAATCCAAGTTCGCCCACATGTTTGCTCGCGACGGAAATCTCTACGGCCTCGATGACGGCATCTTCGCCTGTGTGAATCTGGCCGACGGCTCGCAACGCTGGAAGGAAGGTCGCTACGGTCACGGTCAGGGTCTGCTCGTGGGCGACAACTATCTGCTCATGGCGGAATCCGGCGAGCTGGTGTTGCTGCGTCCCACGGCGGAATCGCCGAACGAACTTGCGCGCTTTCGCGTCTTCAATTCCAAGACGTGGAATCCCATCGCGCTGGCTGGCGATCTGTTGTTGGTGCGGAATGATCGCGAGGCGGTTTGTCTGCGGCTAAAAATTTCCCCCTGAACTGTGACAACACCTCGCATGTCTTCAACCGTCAACGTCGCCATCCACTCCAGCCAATCGCCGGAAAACGTGCGGCGTGATTTGCTGGAATCGCTCCGCGTGAAGCGTGTGAACCACAAGTTCCATTACGATTCCATCAAGCAGACGAACAAATGGCTCGCGTTGCATCAGGCACATTCACCGTCACGGAATGACCGTGATTGCGCGGCCACCTACAATCGCGCCTTCGCCGCCGCTGCAAAAGTTATTACGAAAAAGACGATTCACCTCATCGGCCTCGGCTGCGGAGGCGGACAGAAAGACACGCGGTTGCTCAAGTTGCTCAAATCCTCCGGCAAGACCATCAGCTATACGCCCTCCGATGTGAGCGTGGCGATGACGCTCGTGGCCCAGCAAACTGCGCTCAGTATTTTGGCAGCGGACAAAATTTTCCCGCTCGTATGCGATCTCGCGACAGCCAGCGACCTGCCGAAGGTTCTCGCCACCCGCCACTCGCCATCCGTCACCCGACTAATCACCTTTTTCGGCATGATCCCGAACTTCGAGCCGGACGATATCCTGCCCAAGCTCGCAACACTCGTTCGACGCGGCGACTGGTTGCTCTTCAGCGCGAACCTCGCGCCGGGCCACGATTACGAAGCCGGAGTGAAACGGGTTCTGCCGCAATACGACAACGAACTGACACGCGACTGGCTTCTCACGTTTCTGCTCGATCTGGGTGTTGAGCGTGGCGACGGCGAATTGAATTTCAAAACCGAACGGGGTGTTATTCCGAACCGTAGCAGCCGACGTGAGTCGGCTCTGACTTCGTTTGCGAATATAAATGGAGCGGACTCATCCCGCGATGCGGGACTGCTACGAGAATCAAGTGATGGACTGCGACGCATCGTGGCGCGATTTCGTTTCCGCAAGACGCGAAGTCTGGTGGTTGATGGACGCCGGGTTAGTTTTCTTCCCGGAGAAAACTTGCGGCTGTTCTTTTCGTATCGCTACACGCCGGAGTTGGTTCGCGCTGAACTGGCGAAGCACGGATTGATCGTCTGCGACCAATGGATCGCCAAGTCAGAGGAAGAAGGCGTGTTTCTTTGCAGGCGCAAATGATTGGTTGGCTTGCGACGGGCACAAAGTCAGCAAGAGGAACTTCAATTTTTGGCGACACATGAATCCACCCGTCGCAGAACGTGAGTCGCAGCACATGAAGCGCGACCGGGTTTTGCCCATAATTTACTTGCTAGTCGCGGGTTTGCTGGTTTAATCACCCGCGTTAGTCCGCTGGCAAGTCCGGCAACGTTTGAAGCAAGAAGATACAATGATTTTTCAACCAACGAGGGTGCCTTGAGCCGCCCGTTTCCTCCACGTAATTCTTCTCCCGCATCGTTCATCAGGATCAACGGGAAAATCCGCGCCCGCGAAGTCCGTGTGATCGGGTTCGATGGCAGCCAGCTCGGCGTCATGTTGCTCAACGACGCCATCAACCTCGCGCGACAAGCGGCGGTTGATCTCGTGGAGATCGCGCCCAACGCTGTGCCGCCTGTCTGCCGCGTGGTGGACTTCGGCAAATACCGCTACGAACTGGCCAAGAAGGAAAAGGAATCCAAGAAGCATCAGCACGCTTCCACGGTGAAGGAAATCCAACTTAGCCCGCGCATTGATCCGCATGATCTCTCGGTCAAAGTCGGCCATGCGATAGATTTCCTCTGCGAAGACATGAAGGTGAAAGTGACGTTGCGTTTCCGGGGTCGCGAGATGCAGCACACGGAATTTGGTTTCGAGGTGGTGAAGAAATTCATCGCCGTGCTCGAACCCTACGGTCATCCAGATTTCCCCCCAAAAATGATCGGACGCGGCATCAACATGATGATGAGCCCGCTGCCGCGCAACAAACGCGCGAAGAATCCGCGCACCGCCGAAGAAAGTCGCGGGGCTGGCAAAGCTTCCAACGAAACACCGGAAAAGGACGAAGCTGGCAACCAAGCTCCCTCAAAACCGGCAAAGCCCCGCAAAGTATTGCCTCCGGCTGCCGAATCTGAAGGTTCAGAGTCCGTCCTGCCCGCCAATCCCTGATCACCGAGTCAAAACCTCATCGCGGCCTATGCAGCTCGGTGGCGCGGTGAATTGACCACGGGGTAAGATATCCGCTCGAAAAATTCCCGACGGAGCGCAACGTTGACGATGCAATCTCCATTCGCTAACGTCGCGGCCAGTAAAATCAAACCGTTCTAAAACACCGTTCGCTAAACTTTATGCCCCCAAAAGCCTCTGACAAAGCTGTTGCCGAAACAAAAACCTCCGACGCATCCAAAGCCTCCGCAGCACGCGCGAGAGAATTGGAAGCTGCCATTTCCACCATCACCAAGAGTTACGGTGACGGTGCGATCATGCGTTTGGGCGACGCGCGGGCATTGAAGAAAATCGAAGTCATCCCCACAGGCGCGCTGGCAGTTGATCTGGCGTTGGGGGTCGGCGGCGTGCCTCGCGGACGCGTCATCGAGATATTTGGTCCAGAATCTTCCGGTAAAACTACGTTGATGCTGCACGTCATCGCCAATGCACAGAAAGCTGGCGGTCTGGCGGCGTTCATTGATGCAGAACACGCGCTTGATCCGGCTTACGCAAAAAAGCTCGGCGTAAATCTGGATGATCTCCTCGTGTCGCAACCTGATTCCGGGGAAGAGGCGTTGACCATCTGTGAAACACTCGCCCGCTCGAACGCGCTCGACATCATCGTCATTGATTCCGTGGCCGCTCTTGTTCCCAAGGCAGAACTCGAAGGCGACATGGGCATGGCCACAATGGGTATGCAGGCGCGCCTCATGTCACAAGCGTTGCGCAAGCTCACCGCTGTTCTCAGTAAATCCAAGACAACCTGCGTCTTCACGAATCAATTGCGTGAAAAGGTCGGCGTCATGTTCGGCAATCCTGAAACCACGCCCGGTGGCAAGGCGTTGAAGTTTTACGCCAGCGTGCGCATTGACATCCGCCGCAAAGACACACTCAAAGACGCCGCCGGCAACGCCATCGGCAATCACGTCAAAGTGAAGATTGTGAAGAACAAGGTCGCGCCGCCCTTCTGCGAAGCGGAGTTCGACATCATCTACAACCACGGCATTGACAAGGAAGGCAGCATCCTCGACGTGGGCATCGAATGCGGCGCGGTGGATAAGAAAGGCGCGTGGCTTCAATTCGACGGCGATCTTATCGGCCAAGGCAAGGAAGCAGCGCGAAAAGCTCTGGTCGAAAAACCTGACCTCGCGAAGAAAATCGTTGAGGCAATCATGGTCAAGCGCGCTGCGGCACTGCCGGAGAAGTGAGCCAAGCGGTAACGCACCCGCTTGTAGTAGTGCTGTACCAGGAACGATGTCGCGCGATGGGTGTGTTGCTTTGTACAGCGCAGACGCATCTGAAATTCTCATTAACACCGTGGCTTTAGCCCGGTGGAAATTGGGAGAAAGGAGAGGGGTTTCCAGCCGTTTCAACGGCTTTGAGGGCTGACGCGGAAAACCGTTGAAACGGTTCTCTCTGCATTTCCCAATTTCCACCGGGCTAAAGCCACGGTGTTAATGAGTGTCCGCCAAACCCTAAACGGATTTAGATGCGTCTGTCCTGTTGCTTTGTTGCTGTGGCCGAGGACAGCCACACTCCGCCCAAATCAAAAACCCGCTTCGGAGTTCGGTTTCACAGCACCGCGCGATTCAAACATTGAACCCATCAAGTTTTTCAGCACACTCACGTCATGGGCAAAACTAAAATTCCAGCTACCGGCGAAGGTTATCTCGGCGAGACAATGATTCACAGACTCACCCGCGCTGTCGGCGTGGTGGAAGGTGTGACCGAAGCCAAGGCCGGCTGGCCACCGCAGATCGTATTGAAGCTGAAGGACGGTTCGGTGAAGAAGGGAAAACTCAGCGACTTCCGCGAATTGAGCGCGTCCGAACGGGAAAAACATTCCGCCGCGTGACCGTGAGTTTGATTTCTGCACAATTATGAATTTGAACGACGCACAACAAAAGACCGTCGCCGAGTGGGTGGCAGGCGGAATGAAACTCGCCGAAGTGCAGACGCGCATCGGATCAGAGTTTGGCCTGCAACTCACCTATATGGAGGTTCGCTTTCTGGTGGACGATCTCAAGCTGCGCCTGACCGATCCAGAACTGCCCAAGCCCGTCGCGCCGCCCGCCGCTGCTGCACCCGTCGCCGCGTCAGAAACACCTGCGTTGCCCGCTGACGCCGCCGGACAAGTCGCCGTGTCCGTGGACAAGATCGCGCGGCCCGGCACGATGGTCAGCGGCAGTGTGACGTTCAGCGATGGCGCAAATGCGGATTGGTATCTCGATCAAACGGGGCGGCTCGGAGTCGTTCCCAAGGTGCAGGGATACAAACCCACGCAGGCGGACGTTCTACAATTTCAAGCCGCGCTCGAACGCGAGATGTCGAAGATGGGATTCTGAGAAGTCCTTGAAAAACTAAATCCCCCGTCGGCGGCGCATCCACTGAGGAACCAATTCAGAAGAGCGAAGTTGCCGACAGGGGATTTGTTGTTTGCGGATTGCCGGCACCTCAACGTGAATCGGGGA
>JANNAO010000404.1:0-4418 GCA_031384405.1 Verrucomicrobiota bacterium
CCAAAAGAAGGGCGGGAGTAAAACAATGTTTGGATTTCATTTCGGTCGTTACTCTGTTGCAGGTGTCATTGGTGGACGGTGGCGCGATAGAATCCCTGGCTCGCTCCGATGTTCGTGTGAGTCAGCACCACTGGTTGATTCGATGTCAACAGGCCGACGCTGGCAACATTCGTCCACGCCGGAACGACGAGTGCGGCGGTGCGTTGCAGATCGTAGATACGACCGGTTTTTCCCACGAGCGTGACCGAGATGCCGTCCACTCCCAGGCTTTGCGCGCTGGCGATCACGAACTTGTTCGCCGCATTCGTCGGCGATGTGCCCGCGATGGTTTCAGCGGCGTCGCTCTGGCTATCGTTGTCAGAGTCCAGATCGCGATAGTTCGGCAACGCATCGCCATCGGGATTGCCCATGCCTTCGACGAGATCAGTGAGGCCGCCGTTGTCGGAATCGGTGTCGAGATAATCGGGCAGACCGTCGCCGTCCGTATCAATGACGCCTTCCAAGGTGTCGGGGATTCCGTCGTCATCGAGATCGGTGTCGCCGTGACGGACGAAATCAATTTACAACCGGCCCAGCGGATCAAACGTGTTGTGGCCGATCCATGTTCCGTTGCTCTGCACCGCGCTGATCGGAATGAGCGCGTTGCTGCTGGTCTGCGGCGTGGTCGCGCCGACGTTGAGCAACGTGAGATAAACCGACATGCCCAAGTCATTCAAAGTTTTCACCTGCGTCACGGTGTTGTCGAAGCTGGCTTTGTTCAGGCCGACCGCGACGCCGTCCACATTCCAAGTGAACGCAGGCGCAGGGTTCTGATTGATGTAGCCGGACATGACCGCGTGCAGCTTACCGCACTTGGGTTTCAACACGGCGAAATCTGCGGACTGATAATCATCCACGCCATTGATGGTGGCGGGTTCAACCAGCGGGAAACGACGATTCACGCCGCCGATCTCGTAGGACAAGCCCGACCAGTCATCCACGAAATGCGCCGCGCCGATGAGATTGCGGCTGTCATCCACGAGTTGAAACCGCTGATACATGCGATCCGTGCTGCCGTCGAATCGGGCGACCGTGGTCGCCTGCGTCACGCTGCCGCTGAATATGGGCGTGGGATAACCGAGATTCCAAAACTTGTCGAAGCGCGTGTAGTCGAGGCCACCGGTGTAAGTGTTGGCATCGTTCACCGCGAGCCAGTCCAGTTCCACCAGCGCGTTCGTGTAGTCAGTGAACACGCCGCCGAAACCAATCGTCACCGCGAGCGTCTGGTTGCTCGTCCAACCGCCGATTGTTCCGAGATCGGCGCGCTCGGTGTTCCAATTTCCATCCGCAGGCAACGTGGTGTTCAGCACGCCCGCCGGAGCAGCGCACCTGTGTTCCGTTGATGACTTCCGCATTGGTCAGCACCGGCCTGAACGTTCCGCCCGGCGCGACGAACGTGAGCCGCAACACTTCATTGCTCGTCAGGCCGATGACGCCGCCCGTGCCTGCCGTCAACGTCCACCCGCGCGCCCCGCTGTAAGTGTCGCCGAACTCCATCGAGACGAGATGTCCCGTCGGCGGATTGCCGATCGCCGGAAAAATTGTGAGGTTTGTATCCGTGACCTGGATACGGTCAATGCCCGCGCCGAACACAGCCGTTTGGCAAAACAGAAACACCGGAAGGAAAGCGATGGTGAGCGAACGTCGGAGCATTGGTTCAGACTACTCGAATTGGCCAAAAGCACCATCCCGCGAATGCGGGAGGGTATGACTGAAACTGCCGCTCAAAGTTGGCGCGGCGCGGGGAACTGATATGGAGTGCGGCGACTTGTCGCCGCTTTTCCTCTGGGACGACTTGTCGTCCCAGCAGCACCGCGTTCAGCGGTGCGTAACGTGGAGAAGGCGGCCTGTTTCCAGTGAGCACCCTCACCCATGCGTCAAACCGCTGAACGCGGTTTTGCCTGAGCGACAAGTCGCTCAGGCCACGAAAGCGGAGACAAGTCTCCGCACTCCAAATCCTGAGCGGCACTTCCAGTCACACCCCTCAACGCTACCACAGCCACGCTGGGTAATTCACTCGGCTTGGTAGCGGTAGTTGAATCTTCCCTCCGGCGCGACATCGCCGCTCATGTAAAAATCCATCACGTCGCCGGGCTGCTGCAAATGATCCGCCCACTTGAAATCAAAGTTCACTCTGCTGCCGCCCGCTGCCAGACCCAGTGCCGCGCGAGGAATCGCGAGTTGAAGCTCGCTTCCTTTGACGCTCAGTTCCGCAGGCACGACACGCTCCCACTTCCAGCCGCCCAAGTTTTTCTCCAGCCAGAATTTCCCATCCGCATCCGCCACGCGGTTCACGATGAAGTCATAGCCCGCCCAGCCCGTCGCCACGTTTTGATCCGCGTCAATGAACAGCCACATCCAGTTTGTTGCCGTAGCGTCGGGCATCTTGCCTGACGTAGAGGGCGGCAACTTGCCGCCCGGACTGGCATGGTTCGCAATTGAAGCATCCGAGTTATCCAAAACCTTCGCACGAGCGGAGCGTTTTCCGCCGGGCTGGAAGCCCGGCTCTACGGCAGGCAAGATGCCCGCCGCCACAATCGGCTTCACCGTTCTCGCGTAAAAATAAATGTTCGCCTCGTCCCGCGCCGCTTTCACCACGGCGAAATCATTTCGCCCGGAGTTGTTCGTGTAATGCGTCCCGCCGCTGCCCGCGAAATGACGCGGCTGCGTTTCCCCGACGTGATCGCAAAATTCCGGCGACACGTCGCGCCACTGGGCGAATCCGTCAGCGAGCGAAATCGTTTTGGGCGCGGATGCTTTCGGCAGCGCGGGCGTGCCCTTGTAGCGGCGCACGTTGGCGATGAGTTGCCAGTAATAATTGTCGCCGTGTCCGCCGCGCATCGGCTCGATGTCGCGGCTGAATTCATGGTCGTATTGATCCACGAATACGATCGGCTGGCCGGGTCGCGCCCAGCGCCCAGCGATCCATTCGTTCCAGCCTGTGACCATCACGAACGGCGGCGACAACTCAAACGCGCGCTGCCATTGCTCCTGAAAATTGCCTCCGCGATCCACCGAGCCGGGCGCGATGTTTTGTTTGCCATCGTGGAAACTGCGCCCGCGCGCGTCGCCGGAACTCATGTTCTCCACCTAGCCGTTATCCGCGCGGAGATTTTGCGCCACGGACACGTTGACCTGCTCAGGCTGTTTCGGATTGTCGGTGAAACCGTAAGGCTGCGGATACGTTGCTTCCCAATGCCAGACGTAAGGTGTGTTCTCCATCGTGAACGGCCAGTGCGCGCGGCGCAGCGTGAAGAACGCTTTCAATTCATCGCTGACTTCCTTGGGATCGCAAATCATCAACGGTTTGCCCTGCCAGTTGAACCACAAATTGCGGTAATGTTTATCCTGATAGAAGTCGCGAAAAAGCTTCTCCGCCGTCCGGCCCGCCTTGGTGTTGAGCATGAAGACAATCTGCGGTGTTCGACCGCCAGCGCGTCGCACCTCGGTGAAGACTTTGCACAACGCCAGATAGATTTCGCGATACGTCTGCGCATTCGTAGCGTCCAGAATCAACACGTCCACGCCGGCGTCCGCGAGCATCTGGGCGTGACGACGCAGCACCCACGGATCATTGCTGCGGTAATAGCCGAACAGCGGCTCGCCCCAAAAATGATAGTGCCCGACCTTCCCCCACAGCGGAGAGTCGGACTTTTGCAACGCCTGCGGATCGCGCGCCAGAATCTTGCTGACATCCAATGGCCCGTCGCCATGCGGACTTTTGGGAATGGGCATCGCCGACACCAGCCACTGAAAATAAAACATGCCGACGAAGCGATTGCTCCGAGGCAGCCCGACCTCGCTGGCCAGCGGCAACGAACGTCCGAGCGCATCCGTCGCGGGCCACGGCGTGCCGGAATTTTCCTGGGCGAACGCGGCGGTGGCGATGAGCGTCGCGAGCAGGATGGCGGGGAAATGTTTTATCCCGAACTCTGAAGTAGAACCGTAGCGGCAGGCATCCTTGCCTGCCGTAGAGCCGTGGCGTCCTCGCCCGGCGGAAAGAAGCTCACGCCAAACAGGACGCTCAAAATGTTTATGGATGTGGAGAATAATTTTTGTCGGGCGCGCTGGAACAATTGTGAGCCTCACAAAATTCGTGCGCCAATCCGGGCGGCGAGGACGCCCGCCGCTACACCGCTACTTCGCCGCTGCCATCGTTCCGCTGGTTGCACCTTTGAACTCAGCACAATCAAAACGATACGTGCCGGACTCAACGGCGAGCACGGTGCGATTATTTTCCACGCGCAGCAGCTTCACGCCTTTGGCTTTCGCGAGCAGCTTGCCGGACTCGGTGATCTTGTCGGATTCAATCGTCGGCAGATAGACGGTGGCGGTGGTGTTCGCGGGGATCGTGGTTTCAAGCTCGAAGCGGCCTTCCT
>JANNAO010000418.1:0-3522 GCA_031384405.1 Verrucomicrobiota bacterium
TCGGAATTTTTGAACGGTTGCAGGCGGAACTCTCCGTTCAACATGGAGAGCAACCGATACAACGCCTGCTCGCCTTCAAGCCCGACGCCGATGGCGTGGATGATCTCCCCGTTCTCGATATAGATCGCGCCGTTCGTTTTCGGATTGTGAACTTCCAGGATGCAGGAGTTGCGACGCAGACATTCGATCTGGATCACATCGGTCAACCCGACCTGCCGCAACGTGCCGGAGAATCCTTCGCGCTGACTCCAGACGAACAAGTCGTTCAAGAGATTGAACACTGTGGCAAATCCGGCTGTGGTGATGGGCTTCTCCAAAAACAATTCCGCTCCGCCCTTCAGACACATCATGCGGTGCGTGTCCGTGGAGTTGCCGGTGAGCACCACTTTCTTCACGTCCGAATGGCGGCGATTGATGACACCGAGAAGTTGGACGCCATCAAGCATCGGCATGTTGATATCAATCACCACGAGTTCGATGCGATGCTGCTGAAGGATTGTAAGAGCCTGATCCGCTGCCGATGCCTTGTGGATTTCCCACGACCCCGCACTCATCGTCTCGAACATTTCACCGACTGTTTCGAGGAATGCCATACTGTCGTCCACGAGCAAGACTTTGTTCTGACGCAGCGGTCGCATCTCAGCTTGGAGCAGCGGATGCGGTGAATTCGCGACTGGCTGGGAGATGATTGGCAGACTGGTGTTATAGACCGACGGAATGGATTCCTCAACTTTGAGTTCGATTTCGCCGAGCCGAAGAATTTCACCCTTCCTGAGAACCCCTTCGGTGACGAGCACGCCCCGGATAAACGTCCCATTCGTGGAACGCATGTCCCGGACTAGAAGTTCATCACCACGCCACAACACCTCGCAGTGCTGGCCGGAGATGGAAGTTTCAACTATCTGAAACGTATTTCCAGCCGCGCGACCGATCGTTATCCAGCTTTTACCAAGCTCAAACGACAGCCCTGCACTTGAATTAGTTGTGACGACAAGTTTAGCCATGCAAACCCTGATTTTCTGACTGACGGATTCCTTATTGAAGCCGACAAATCAAAGCAGGCATGGTGCCCGGAATCAGGTTTGCTTCGGCGTTTCTCCTTCAACGATGACCGCAGAGTCTTCTGCGGATTCGCCGATGACCGGTGCAACGGCCTGGAGTTTGTCGCCTTCATCAAGATTCACAAGTTTCACACCCATCGTGTTGCGACCTGCTTCACGGATGCCTCCGACCGGAATGCGAACCATCTGGCCACCGACGGTGATCAACATGATCTCGTCAGCATCCTTCACCGTGAGCGCGCCCACCACGCCACCGGTCTTATCGCCGGTTTTCATCGTGATGATGCCCTTGCCGCCGCGTGATTGGATTCGGTATTCGTCGAACGCAGTGCGCTTGCCGATGCCGTTCTCGCCCGCGACGAGCAACGCCGCATCGGGAACAACAATCGCCGCCGCCACGAGCGCATCGCCTTGTTCAAGGTTGATGCCGCGCACGCCGCCTGCACCGCGTCCCATCGAGCGCACGTCAGTTTCGTGGAAGCGAATGCTCATGCCGTCTTTCGTGATGAGGACAACATCATCGCCATTGTCGCCTTCACCCGTGCTGCCGCGAGTCAGCTTCACATCAATTAACGTATCGCCCTCCTCAATGCCGATGGCGATGATGCCGCCCTTACGGACATTGCCGAATTCGTTCAACGAAGTTTTCTTCACCGTGCCTTGGCGCGTGGCGAAGAACAGTTCTCCCGCTTGCTGCCACGTCACGTCTTCCTTGTTTGCATCAGTCTTCGAGAGGATGCGGATGAGTGCGGCGACTTTCTCATCTGCTTTCAACTCCAGCAAGTTCGCAATGCTCCGGCCTTTCGCGGCGCGGCCCATGTCAGGAATCTCATGCACACGCTCGACATACACGCGGCCCGTGTTCGTGAAGAACATCAGGTAATCGTGCGTGCTGGCGGTGAAGAGATGCTCTACGAAATCCTTGTCGTCCGCCGTCTCGCCTTCGCGCGTGGTCATGCCGATGACGCCCTTGCCGCCGCGCCGCTGCGCGCGGTATTGGCTGACGTTCGTCCGCTTGAGCAGGCCGTTGTGCGTGAGCGTGATGATGACGCCCTCGTTCGCGATCAAGTCTTCGATGGCGATCTCGCCCTCATCCGGCACGATCTCGGTCTTGCGCGGTGTGGCATGTTTGTCTTTGATCGTCTGCAACTCGGCCTTGATGATCGTCATCACGCGCGATTCTTTCGCGAGGATGTCGAGCAAGTCCTTGATGACTTCGATCAACGCTTTGTATTCCTTGTCAATCTTGTCAATTTCCAGCCCGGTCAGTTGATACAATCGCAATTCCAAAATCGCGTCCACCTGCCGCTCGGTCAGGGCATAGCGTCCCGCTTCCAACCGGCTCTCCCGACGGATGAGAATGCCCCACTTCTCCACCTGCGCCCGCGACCACTCGAACGCGAGCAGCTTCACACGCGCTTCAGCGCGCGTCGTGCTGGAGCGGATGATGTGGATGAACTCGTCGAGGTTCGACAGCGCGATGAGATAACCTTCGAGCAACTCAGCGCGCTCCTCGGCCTTGCGCAACTCGTAGCGCGTGCGGCGCAAAATGACTTCGCGGCGATGCTCGATGTAGCACTGGATGATTTCCTTGAGATTGAGCGTCTTCGGGCGGCCATGATCAATCGCCAGCGAATTCACGCTGAAGGAAATCTCAAGCTGCGTGTGCTGGAAAAGTTTTGCGATGACGACCTTCGGATTGCCGTCGCGCTTGAGTTCAATCACGAGCCGGCAATGTTCGTCGGACTCGTTCCGCATCGCGGAAATTTCCGTGATGATCTTCTCGTTGACGAGATTCGCGATCTGCTCTTCAAGGCCCGCACGGTTGACGTTGAACGGAATCTCCGTGATGACGAGCTGTTCGCGGTTGCCCTTCATCTCCTCCACGCCGATGCGACCGCGCAGCTTGAGGCTGCCCTTGCCGGTGGTGAAGTAATTCTTGATGCCTTCGACGCCGCACAGGAAACCGCCCGTCGGGAAGTCTGGCCCTTTCACGAACTTCATCAGCTCGGGGATCGTGATCGTCGGCGTGTCAATCTGCGCGCAGATGCCGTCAATGATTTCGCCGAGATTATGCGGCGGCATGTTCGTCGCCATGCCAACGGCTATGCCCGTGCCGCCATTGACGAGCAGGTTCGGAAACGCAGCGGGGAAAACCGTCGGCTCGGTGAGGCGCTCGTCGTAATTCTGGACGAAATCCACCGTGTCCTTCTCCATGTCCTGCATCAGCGCTGCGCCGAGGTGCGTGAGCCGCGCCTCGGTGTAACGCATCGCCGCCGGGGGATCATTTTCCACCGAACCGAAGTTGCCCTTGCCGTCTATGAGCTTCTCGCGCATCACCCACGGCTGCGCCATGTGGACGAGCGTCGGATAAATTACCGCTTCGCCATGCGGATGGTAGTTGCCCGAAGTGTCGCCGCAAATCTTCGCGCACTTGATGTGCTTGCGCCCCGGGAACAGC
>JANNAO010000446.1:0-3652 GCA_031384405.1 Verrucomicrobiota bacterium
CAAGGGAGAATTGAGCTTCGACGTGGGCGACCTCGCCCCCGGCCAGAGCAAGCCGCTGGCAGTGACCTTCAAGGCGAACCAACGCGGCAAAGTCTGCAACACCGCCACCGCTAACAGCAGCAACGCGGGCAAAGTCAGCGATGACGCCTGCACCACCATTCTCGTTCCCGGCTTGAAAGTGGAGAAGACCGGCACAAAGGAACAAATCCTCGGACGCAACGCGGATTACGAGATTGTTGTCTCCAACACTGGCGACACGACGTTGCAAAACGTGACCGTGAGCGACACCGCGCCTGCTGATACTTCCATCGTGAACGCACCCGGCGCGACACTTGCCGGCAACAAAGCCACATGGACGATTGCCAGCCTCGCCCCCGGAGCGAAAGCCACACAAAGCGTGAAGCTCACCTCCAAGACGGCGGGCACACATTGCAACACGGTGACGGCGAGCAGCGGCGGAATGTCTGACTCGGCCAAAGCCTGCACCCTGTGGAAGGGCATCGCGGCTGTCTTGCTCGAAGTCGTTGACGATCCTGACCCGATCCAGGTCGGCGAGAGCACGACCTACACGATCCGCGTTTTGAACCAAGGCTTTGCGGACATCCATAACGTGAAGATCGCGGCGACATTCGGAGAACAGATCACACCCGTCAGCTCTGCCCAAGGCAGCGTGAGCGGCAAGTCTGTGAACTTCCCCGTGGTGGCGAAGCTGGCGGCCAAGGCAACGATCACCTACACGGTGACAGTCAAGGGCGCGAGCGTGGGTGACAGCCGTAACAAAATCAGCCTCACCGCTGAAGAACTCCGCACCCCCGTGGACGAAGAAGAATCCACCACGGTGTACTAAGTTTGGTTATTCAACCGGGGCTGGTGAGGTTCAAACCTTGCCAGCCCCTCTTTATCATTTAATCTGCCCGCACAACAAAGTTACTCAAAAACAAAATCCCCCCTATGAGCACACATCAATGGAAATTCTTCACCGCAGGCGGCTTTGACCAGGTCAAACTTGAGACCGGCGCCGACCTGATGAACCTCAATCAACTGGATCAGAAACTCTGGGTCGCGCTCGCCTGTCCCACCACTGGCCTGGAATTTTGTTCCAAGACCGCCGCGTTGATTGACACGGACAAGGACGGACGCATCCGCGCTCCTGAACTCATCGCCGCCGTCAAATGGGCTGGCTCGATGCTCAAGAACCCTGATGATCTCGTCAAAGGCGGCGACACCGTTCCATTCTCCGCGATCAACGACGCAACGGCTGAAGGCAAGCAGTTGCTCGCTTCCGCCAAACAGATTTGCACCAACCTCGGCAAAAAAGACGCCACCGGCATCTCCGTGGCTGACGCTTCCGATGCGAACAAAATTTTCGTCAACACTGTGTTGAACGGCGACGGCGTGATCATCGCTGAATCCGCCACGGACGACGCCACCAAAGCTGCCATCAACGACATCGCTGCCTGCATGGGCACGTTGCCGGATCGTTCGGGCAAAGGTGGCATTGACCAAGCCAAGACCGACGCGTTCTTCGCCGAGTGCGCCGCATTTGATGCTTGGAACAAAAAAGCTGACGACGACAAAGCGAATATCCTTCCCGCCGGCGACGCCACTGCTGCCGCTGCTGCTGCTGTGAAAGCGATCAAGGCCAAGGTGGACGACTTCTTCGGACGCTGCCGCCTGGCTGCGTTTGATCCGCGCGCCATCACGTTGCTCAACCGCAAGGAAGATGAATATCTCGCCATTGCCGCCAAGGACATGAGCATTTCTGCAACGGAAATCGCAGGCTTCCCGCTCGCACAGGTCGGTGCCGGAAAAGCATTGCCGCTCAAGGGCGCGATCAATCCCGCGCACGCCGCCGCTGTTGCCGCCCTGCACGCCGCCGCCGTCAAGCCGCTGCTCGGTGACAAGAGCGAGTTGACCGAATCGGATTGGGCTGCGTTGCAAGCCAAGCTCGGCGCGTTTGAATGTTGGAGCGCAGGCAAGGCCGGTGGTGCCGTTGAAAAACTCAGCATCAAGCGCGTCCGCGAAATCCTCGGCAGCAAGGCCAGGGAAAATGTCGCCGCGCTCATCACCAAGGACAAGGCGCTCGAACCCGAAGCCACATCCATCGCGAACGTCGAGAAGCTCGCGCGCTTCGTGTGCAACCTGCACACGCTCTGCATCAACTTCGTGAACTTCAAAGATTTTTACGACGGCGGCGAACCCTCGATCTTCCAGGCTGGAACGCTGTTTTTGGATCAACGTTCCTGCACGCTCACGTTGCCCGTGGAAGACGCCGGCAAGCACGCCTCGATGGCGGCGATGGCAGGATCATATCTGGCCTACGTGGATTGTGTGCGCAAAGGCACTGGCGAGAAACGTCAGGTTGTTGCTGCATTCACCAATGGCGACTCCGACAACCTGATGGTGGGTCGCAATGGTTTGTTCTACGACCGCAAGGGTCAGGATTGGGACGCCACGATCACCAAGATCATTGATAACCCGATCAGCATCCGACAGGCATTTTGGTCGCCCTACAAAAAGCTCGTTCGCATGATCGAGGAGATGGCCGCCAAGCGCGCTGCGGCTGCCGATGCAGAAGCAAATGCGAAATTGGCAGACGCCGCGACCAAGGCCGTCAACGCTGACAAATCAAAGCCAGCGGAGCCAAAGAAGATTGATGTAGGCGCGGTGGCCGCGATGGGCGTCGCCTTCGGCGCAATCGGGACGTTACTTGCAACACTGCTCGGCTATGCGACGAAATCGTTTGATCTACCGTTTTGGCAGCTCTGCCTTGCGATAGTCGCACTGTTCCTCTTGATCTCAGGCCCCTCAATGATTCTCGCCTGGATGAAACTGCGTAAACGCAACCTTGCTCCGATCCTAGATGCAAACGGTTGGGCAGTGAATGCCAAGGCGAAGATGAATGTTCCGTTCGGGGCTTCGCTTACCGGCGTTGCATCGTTGCCCGATGGCGCGATGATCGGTGGCGATGACAAGTTCGGTGAAAAGCCAAGCGCATGGCCTGGAATCATCAAGTTCTTGGTGATCGTCTGTTTTGCATTCAGTCTGTTGCGACATTATGGAGTGGTGGACCTGATCGCCTACAAAGCAACCGGCCAGCACTATGAATTCTTCAGGTCGGCTGCTCAAAAAGAGAAAGAGAAAGAGAAAGAGGAAAAAGAGAAAGACAAAAAGAAAAACGAAACTGCCGTCTCCGACACGACGACTGCGGCCTCTACGAACGCCCCAGCCGCGAAGTAATCGAATCACACAAACCTCAAAGCCCGGACGTGAGTCCGGGCTTTTTCGTGTTCAAGACTCGTGGAGACGGATGCAGCCAGAACAGTTTTGCGAAGCCGCCCTCACCAGCAACGCGTTCTCGACAGGCCGTTCAGTCCCGCCTAGTGTTTTGCCAGAAACAAAACTCCGTTATGAAAGCACTCCTCATCCTCGCCTTCGTTCTCACAGCAGGAATCTTCTTCGTCATTCTGAGTCGCTTACAGCGCTGTGGAGACAAACACAAGCACGACGCAAACTGCGGCCACGACCACAGCAAGTGCGGACATGATCATCACGATCCGAAGGACGGCGGTTGTTGCGGCGGAAAGCACTGAGCCACGCGGTTCAACATTCCATCGTCCTCGTCCTCGTCCTCGCCCTCGAATTCCTTCCC
>JANNAO010000451.1:0-4107 GCA_031384405.1 Verrucomicrobiota bacterium
GTTGGCGATGCCGAGGTGTTGACACTGTCGCCAACGGTGGATGATTTGAAATCAAACCGATCATAGCTGGTGTCCAGACCAGCGAGAACGATGTCCCGCCGCCCCACATACGCGGGCAGCACCATTCCCAGATTCATTTCCTGCTGCTGAAAACTTCCGGGCGAAACGCCGCCAGAAAAACTTGTGAACTCTGCCTTTGAATAATTCCGATACTTGCTCCAACCCAACGCAGGAAACGGCGCATAACTCTCAGTCCGCGAGAATCGCAACTCGCTGCTCGCGATGGCCTGCACGATTTCATCCACGCCGCCGAACGCATGGCCCGCCAGAAAGAACCCTCCGGCCACTGCAAGAAGCCCCCAACACGCTATTCCGTGCGGGCGCTTTTGCTTCTCGCAATTCATAAACACGTGGGTGTGGTGAACAGCATGACGGTTGTTTCTGTTGCGGAAGCGACAGTGGTTGAAGTCAACACCGGTGTAACAATAGGGGCGACAATTAAGCGAGATGAAGCGCGGGCGATCTTCATGGAATATTTGGGCTGAATGACGGGCAAGCTAACCAGAAGGGTCGCCGGCCTAAAGAAAAATCGCCGGGCAGCAGTCTTTTGAATGAAAGAAACGCGCAATCTTAAACGCTCGAAAAACTTTAATTCACAAACGAAAGTTCGTTCGCCTGTAACAGCGCATGAGCGTATTCCTGCCAACTCGTCAGCGGAGCGCGCTTCTTCGATTGCTGATTGCTCGGGCGATTGCCGCCCTGCATTTCAGCCCGGCGTTCTTGGATCATTTCCTGCCGTCGCTCTTGGCGTGTCGCGGAGCGGCTTTGACTTGAAGCGACCTTCTCCGCAGATTTTTCCGTCAACGGTGCTTGAGCCATGAAATCTATTCCCAATTGCACCTCCGCCTGTTGCGGCAGACGTTGGTAAATCCGTTCGTAGAGGAATTCGATGCGCGCGGTGTCGTTGGTGCGCTCTGTGAATTCATCCAACGCCACCAGCTTCTTGGCCTGCTCGATGACCACCGGACTGTTCATCAGGAACAAAGCCTGTTGCGGGACGCTCGTCTCGTAGCGTTTGCCATTCACCATATCGGGATTCGCAAAATCGAAATTCACGAAAGCATCCAGCAAGTCCGAGCGATCCACCACGCCGTAGATGGTTCGTCGTGTGGCTTCCAGATTGCGCTCCAAGTCAATCGGTCTGCCAAAAAGCGTCCGGTCCAGAGAGCCGCCGATGGCGAGCAGCGAGTCGCGCAAGGATTCAAACTCCAGCCGCTGAATGTTCGCGCGCCAGAGCAGGCGGTTGTAGGGATCAACTTGCGCGTAACGCGGATTGTCCGTGGTTGTCTGCTGATACACGCTCGAAAGCATGATGAGCCGGTGAATCTTTTTGATGCTCCAACCTTCGTCTTGAAATCGCGACGCCAAGTAATCGAGCAACTCAGGATGACTTGGTGGTTCAGACATCGTGCCGAAATCGTCCGGCGTGGTGACGAAACCCGCGCCGAAGTGATGTTGCCAGATGCGATTGATCATCACGCGCGGTGTGAGCGGATTGCTTTTGTTGACGATGGCATGGGCGAGTTCAAGGCGGCCACTGCCGTTGGTGAAAGGTTGGCGTGTCGCTCCGGCGATGACTTCCAGAAACTGGCGCGGCACGATCTCGCCTTTGTTCTCCGCTTCACCGCGAATGAACACCGGTGAGTTGCGCGGGCGGCCTGCATCTTGCACAGCCATCGCGCGGATGACTGCGCCGGGATGCGTCATTTCCAAGCGCGCGGTCTGTTCGGCATTGGCGCGTTGTTCGCGTTGCAGGATTCTTATCTGGTCGCGGTCGCGTGTCCTGCGGGCGGCTTGGAACTTGTCGTTCAGATCGTCTCTCTTCTGCTCCAGTCCGGCGCGCTGCTTGTAGTAATCGCGATACTCGTCCGTGTTTGGAAGTTTCTGGATCACGGTTTCCACCGACGGCTCAACCGTGCTGGCGAAGATGCCGTGCAGCGAATAGTAATCCTTCGTCGGAATGGGATCGAACTTGTGATCGTGACACCGCGCGCAAGAGACGGTCAGGCCAAGAAAACCCTTGGTCACCACGTCAATTCGGTCGTTGACCACGTCCTGCTGCATCCCCATGAACCGCTCGCCGACCGTGAGAAAGCCGAGCGCGGTCAGGTTCGTCGGATTTGATTTCGTCGCGGGTAATTTATCCGCCGCGAGCTGTTCGATGATGAAAATGTTGTAAGGCTTGTCGTCGTTAAAACTCTTGATGACGTAATCGCGATACGTCCACGCATACGGGCTGCGCGGGTCTTCGCGCTGGCGTCGCACCATGCCTTTCGTATCACTGTAACGCGCCACGTCGAGCCAATGCCGCCCCCAACGTTCGCCGTAGTGTGGTGAAGCGAGCAGCCGATCCACCACTTTGGCGAACGCATCGGGAGACTCATCTTTCACGAACGCCTCGACTTCCTCCGGCGTGGGCGGCAGGCCGATAAGATCGAATGACGCGCGGCGAATCAGTGTGCGTTTTTCCGCGATGGGATTGGGCGTGAGATTTTTCGACTCCAACTTGGCGAGGATGAAATTATCCACGGGCGATTTGCCCCAAGTTGTGTTTTTAACTTCAGGCGCGGTGGGTTTGGTCAACGGTTGCCATGCCCAGTGTTTCTTGTTCGGATCAACCCACTTCTTCTGAGCGTCGGTGGCGGTGCGGGGATCGGGCGCGCCCATCGTCACCCATTTTTCTAGGTCGGCGATCTGCTCATCGGTGAGTTGCTTCTTGGGCGGCATCTGCAAATCCTCGTCGTCGTAGCGCACGGCTTTGATCAGCAAACTCGCTTCCAGATTGCCCGGCACAACTGCGTGTCCATTATCGCCGCCGCGCAACGTGGCCTCGCGCGAATCGAGCAGCAGTCCGCCTTTGACTTTCTCCGACGTGAGGCTGTGGCATTTGTAACATTGCTGCGAGAGCAGAGGACGAATCTTGTTCTCGAAGAAGTCGAGTTGCGCGGTAGTAGGTTCAACGCTGAAAGCAACTGAACAGGTGAGATTCGACAAAGTGAAAAACAATAAAACATCCAACATCCAACATCCAACGCCGAACATCCAGTGACGCGGAAAGCGAATGCTTCGATGTTGGATGTTGGATGTTGGATGTTGGATGTTTTGGATTTGTTTCACGCCAAAACTCCTTTCACCACATTGCCCGCCACATCCGTCAGGCGGAAGTCTCGTCCATTGTAGCGATACGTCAGCTTGGTGTGATCGAAGCCGAGCAGATGCAGCACCGTGGCGTGCAGGTCGTGGATATGAACTTTGTCCTTCACGGCGGCGTTGCCGAATTCATCCGTCGCGCCATGGACCACACCACGCTTTACGCCCGCGCCGGCAATGACGGTGGTGAAGGCTTTGGCGTTGTGATCGCGACCGGGATTGTCGTTGCCGTTGCGATCTTTCACGGGCTTGCGACCGAACTCGCCGCCCCAAATGACGAGGGTTTCGTCGAACAATCCGCGCTGCTTGAGATCAGCGATGAACGCGGCGAGCGGTTGATCAATCTCCTTCGCGCGTTCAGGCAAACGATCTTCGATGTCTTGATGATGATCCCAGCCGCCAGCCCAGACTTGCACGAAACGCACGCCGCGTTCGATGAGACGGCGTGCGATGAGCAGTTGATTGCCTTGCGACGTGCGGCCGTAAGCCTCGCGCACGAGCGCGGGCTCTTTGCTGATGTCGAAGGCATCCGTGGCTTCGGTCTGCATCTTGAACGCCATCTCGTAGGATTGAAGCCGCGCTTCGAGGTGCGAATCTTTCTGAAGATTCTGCGCGTGCAGCTCGTTGAGTTGTTGAACCAAGTCCATCTGACGACGCTGTTCCTTGAGCGAGATGTAGGGGTTCTTGATGTTCTCGATCAGTTGATCCACGGCGGTGACTTTGGTGTTGATGCTCACGCCTTGATAATGACCGGGGAGAAATGACGCCTGCCAATTCGCGCTGCCACCGGGCGGCGGTCCGCCGGGACGCAGCGAAACATAGCCGGGCATATTTTGATTCTCCGAACCCAAACCGTAAAGCACCCACGAGCCGAGGCTCGGTCGCGCTTGCCTCGTC
>JANNAO010000477.1:0-5305 GCA_031384405.1 Verrucomicrobiota bacterium
GGGAAGCTACACGGTGGTCATTTCGACAGGTGCGGGTTCGATCACGAGCAGTATCGCGACGCTGACGCTCATCGGTCCGCCGGTGATAACGAATACAACGCCAACCGCACCCAGCACCAACTGGTTGATCAGTGGGACAAATGCGTTGTTCACGATGACGGTGAACGCAACTGCTCTGGAAACGGGACGCTACCCGATCCGCTACCAATGGTTCACCAACGGCGTTGCAGTTCCGGGCGCGACGAATGTGAATTACTACATTTTTCAATCGTCCCTGCCGTGGGTGCCACTGTGGCAGACAAACCCCGCCGACGCGGACTATTCAGTGAAGGTGTGGAATCCAGTTGGTACGAACCAAACGGCTGCATGGACAATCCGGGTGATTTCAACCAACAAGGCGGGTGGCACTTTGGCTTGGGGCAACAACAGCGATGGACAGATTGAGTATCCCGCATTGACCAACACGCTTTCAATAGCGGCTGGAGAACTGCACTCGGTTGCAGTGAAGGAAAACGGCAGCGTGGTGCAATGGGGAAATAATTGGGCGAGTGTTCCGACGAACTTGACGAATGCGATTGCTGTGGCGGCAGGCTACGAACACAGCCTCGCGTTGCGAAGCGACGGCACGGTGACGACGTGGGGACAAGGAGACGCAAACTGGACGCCGATAAATCTTGCGGCAGTAACAGCGATTGCCGCTGGCTGGAATCACAACCTTGCGTTGTTGACCAATGGAACGGTGACGGCATGGGGCTACGGCAACTTGGCATTGGGTTACACGATGACGAACGTGCCAGCGGGATTGAGCAATGTGACGATGATCTCTGCGGGCGGATTGCACAGCGTTGTTCTCAAAAGCGACGGGACTGTGGTGAGTTGGGGCTACAACGGCAGTGGAGAAACGAACGTGCCCAGCGGCTTGAGCAACGTGGTGGCGGTGGCCGCAGGCGGGCAACACAGTCTGGCATTGAAGTCAGATGGAACAATCGTGGGCTGGGGCTACAACAACTCTGGCCAATGCACACCGCCAGCAGGCTTGAGCAACGTGATGGCGATAGCCGCAGGCTGGGCGCACAGTGCTGCGTTGAAGAACGACGGCTCGGTGATTTGCTGGGGCGACAACAGCAGTGGTCAAACAAACACGCCGATACTCAGCAACATCAAGATGATCGCGGCGGGCGGCGGTCACACAATGGCTGCTGTGTATTCCCCGTTTGTGCAATATCCAGTGGATGTGAGCAAGGATTTGCTGCTCATCTACAACTCGAACTCCGTCGCCAGTGAGTGGGTGAAGGATTATTACCTCGCAAACAGGCCGATGGTGAGCGGTGCAAATGTGCTGGGTGTTTATTATGCAACAAACGAGTGGCCTGCTTATCCCGGACGAGGACTGACCAGCGATGTGAACCTCACGAACCAAGTTCTGCTCCCCTACCTGAACTGGCTCAATCAAAATCCCACCAAACGTCCGCAATACATCATCTGGTTCTACGACCTACCCGTGCAGGTGTACAACGATCCAACCAATTTCTATAGTCCGAGCTATTACCTCCACACCGCCGCTCCGGGCATCAAGCCCTTCGTAACGTGCATCAACATGCGCACGACGAATGATTGCAAAGCCTACATTGATAAACTGCGCGACTTCGGTACGAACTACTCACCCGGTCAACTGTTCATCAGTGCAAGCAAGGGCGGGTATGGAAACACGAATTACGTCGTGGATAATGTACGAGAGTACGGGTATGCAATCGAGGCTCTAGCAAGCTATGGTTTTTCTGCAACCAACGGCCTTCTTGCTGCGGGCGTTTCACCGTCGAACATTTTTTATTCAGGAACTAATCAGCCATGCTTGGCATTCGCCACAAATGGTGTTTGCACAAGTCAGCTACAACTGCCGCAGCATCAAATTACGAATGCAACAGACATTGCGGGGTATATCTCTTGGGGAGTGCATAGCACGTGGCTTGGTGCGCACTACGCCACGGACGGCAAAGTGAAGTGGACTGGAAACAGTAGCTGGTGGATTATCGAAACCATCGAGTCATACAACGGCCAACGAGATAATCCCAACAGCGGGCAGCGTGGAGTCCTCGATTGGTATTCTGCAAACGCGTTTGGTGGGACGAATTACAACAACACTCCCGTAGGGGCGGTGACGCATGTTGAAGAGCCGAATCTTCCCGGCATTAACAACAGCGCGAAATATTTTGGATTTTGGGCCAGTGGAAAATGTTTTGGTAGTGCCGCTTGGAATTCCCGAGTTACACCCTATTTCCAAGCCGTCGGTGACCCATTCGTTAGGAGATAAGGAGACAATATGAAAATCAAACTACAAACTATCGTTACCAGTCTGATAGCACTTCTTGGGACAAATGCGCATGCTCAGGGAACAATTTTGTTTAACAATTTAGGTTTTGAATCCGCCGCGCTAGTGCCTGTGCCGGGCGACCCTCAAGGCGCAGTACACTTTGCGCCAGCATTTCCAAGTTGGACGGGTTACATAAACGGTGTTCTGCAAACCAAGACTATTCAGAATGGAGTTCCGATTGGAAACGTCGGTGAAACACCATTCATTGCTTTAATCGGAACCCCAGGATTGATCGGAAGTTACTCCGTTGGTTTTGCTGCCGCGATGTCCGGCACAAACTTTGTTCCTGTTGCGTTGTCTCAAACAGGGAGTATTCCGTTGCAAACCAAGTCGCTTCAGTTTTTGGCACTCTATCCGCCTGCGGTATTTGTGAACGGGCAGCTAATATCATCAGTCATTCTTGGGGCTGGCCCGTCGGTCAGCACGCGTTTTGGAGTTGATATTGCAGGATTCGCTGGCCAAACGGTTGAGCTTCGCTTCCAGCCAAGTCTTGGAATCAACTATCTGGATGACATCCAGCTTTCCAATCAATCAATTCCAGAACCCAGCGCACTCACTTTGGTTGGATTTGGTGCTTTGTTATTCAGCCACCGCTCGCGTTTGGCAAAAAGATCGTGAGACATAAGATTCAATTTCTGGGTGGCGTGTTGTTACTCGCGGCGCAGTTGTCTTTATCGCAAGGAACATTTGGCAACCTAAACTTTGAATTGGCGAACCCCATTCCCCTTGTTGGAAGTCCGTATTATCCATACGCCGTCGCAAGTTCCAACGGCATCCCTCAATGGACTGCATACCTCGGCACAAACGCTGTTAATTGGCTATTTTTGAATACAGTCAGCATTGGTGCTGCCGCCGTTTCTTTGCAGAGCAACGCCATTGCTGGAAACTATTCAGTTCTTCTCCAGTCATCAGTCGGTGTTGACCCAACAACGGCTGCGGTGGGTCAAACGGGGCAAATCCCATCAACCTCATTGTCATTACGATTTTACGGGGCGACAGCCATGCAAGTCACATTTGCCGGACAGTTGCTTTCGCTTGTGGAGATAGGTACTGGCCCAAACTATCAAATAGTAGGAGCGGATATTTCTGCGTTCGCAGGACAGACCGGAGAATTGAAGTTTTTGATGCCCCGATTCGGTCCAGTTGGGAACATGAGCGCGTCGTATTTAGATAACATTGCTTTCTCCAACCAGCAAATCCCCGAACCCAGCACGCTTGGTTTATTCGGCCTCGGAGCATTGCTATTCAGCTACCGTTCGCGTCTGGCGAGAAGATCATAATACATAAGCTCCATGCTGGTGGATTTTCACTGGCTTTGCCAATCAAGGCTTTGAGCCAAGTTCCTTATTTCAACTCCGCCATCAAACGCTTCTCCGCTTCCTCATTGCTTAAACCATGGCGATGTCGCATCACGCTCACGCCAACCACGGGCGGATACGCCTGATCTGCTTTCATGCGCGGCTCGACGTATTCAAACACCTCGAAGAGCAGGCCATTCGCTTTCACGTAATCCAGTCCGGTGAGTTTCTGGATGTAACGCGTGGCGCGATCAATCAGTTTCAGATTGCTCGGCACGACCCAGATCATGTAATTGCCCATCACGCGACCGAGCCGCACCATCGTGCAGGTTGAGAGCGTGTTGAGCAGCATCTTGAGTCCGACGCGCATCACGCCGTTGAGCAGCAAATCCGTCTGCGGCACGGGCACGAGAACCGTGATGCAATCCGGATTCCACTTCGCCGCGAACTCGCCGAATTCACGGCAACTCTCCGCGCTGCCGACGTAAATCAATCCCGTCTTCGCTCCTGCCTTGTGCGCGGTATCGAGTTGTGTGCGATGAAATCCATCCGTCGCAAGCAGGGAATCTTTTTCCGATTCAACGACGAGTGCCACTGCGCTGTCGCCAACACCGGGCGGACGATTCTTGACTCCGTCCAAGCCGATGCAGAAGCGCATCAACTCGGCGTAACCAATCTTGCCGATGATCTCGACGGTGCGAGCGAACTTGTCGTCTGGCACAAGGCCGCGTACGTCGTCTGGTTTCCAATCCACGCAGCGCGGCGTGCGTTTGCAGACGCGTTCCCATGCGGCGTCAGAATTCGCGTAAGGCACGTAGAGGAACGCCCAGGACTCGGTGGCGGTGGTGTCATCGAACTTGCGGAACGGTGGCGTGCAATACGTCGGTGAGCGCTCGGTCGTATCGGTGAGCATGTCAATGCCCACGCGGTCGGCGAAGTAATTGTTCTTCCGCCCGGCGCGATAAACGGACTCTTCCATCGCGGTGAGCTTCGCGAGTTGCGTCAGCACAGCGGGAGATTTTAGCGTGGCGTGAAGCTCGGTGAGATGAGCGAGGAATGTAGTGGGTCAGGCGTCTCGCCGGTCCGGTGAGGCGTCCAAACGTTCGGACGCTTTCACCTTTTCAATGCCCACCTGGACAGGCGAGACGCCTGTCCCACTAGCGATCAAATCCCGCACGACCATTTCCAAGATCGTGGTCATCACGGCGAGTTGGATTGATGTCGCCTGCATTCGCGTTGAACCCGTGATGCCCATCGGACCGGTGGTGAGGTTGATCTTTTCGATGCGCGCGTCTTGGATCACTTCGCGACTGCGTTGCACATGTTCGCACAGCACGTCGTCGGGATTGTTATAGACGAAATACACTTTCGCGCCGACTTCGACACCGCGCCACGCAGTGCCGATGACGAAGGAAGTCTCGCCGCCTTCCGTGATGGCGAACACCACGTCTTTGCTGTTCACGCCGAGGTCGCCGATCTGTTTCTTGCCGAACGCGGTGAAATCCTCGAAGCCTTCGACCGCTTTGATGAGCGCAATATCGCCGCCAGCCATGACAGGAAACGCGCGGTTCTCCCAATCGTTGTAGGCGACGACGTGAGGAGTCGTTCCATTTCCGCCAGACGACTCGTTACCTCG
>JANNAO010000484.1:0-3418 GCA_031384405.1 Verrucomicrobiota bacterium
GTCTGTGACCGGCTTTGGGTGTAACGAAGCCGATAAGCCGGTCACAGACCGGCGCTCCGTCAAAGGTTTGTGACGCATGTGGGTTTGTTGACCGAGTTGCATGGTGTGAGTTGAAGCGGCGCGAACTCCGCGCTCCATCAAGTTGCCCGGCGGGCATCAATGAAGTCAGCCAGCGTGCGCACGGATTTGAACGCAGGACGACCTTCCTCGATGTCTTTGATGACGATGCCGTAATTCTTTTCCAACATCACGACGAGTTCCAGCGCATCAATTGAATCCAACCCTAACCCTGCGCCGAAGAGCGGGGCATCATCCTCGATCTGCGCGGGGGCGACGTCCTGCAAGTTCAGGGATTCGATGATCTTGGCTTTGAGTTCCGTAGTGGCGATGGGCATGGATTTACTTCTTAAAATTAAGTGCGCGCAGGTTAGCAAAGAGTGTTTCCATGTCACGGCGGATTTTGCAGGCGAACACAAGTTTGCTTGCAACTGGATCGTGGTTTTCAGCACACTCTGCCCACCATGAATCACACACGATTGTTCATTTCTGCCGTCCTCGCTCTCGGTGTTTCGACCGCTGTGGCTGAGGTTGACCTTTCCAAACTTCCCGCTGCCTCGGCGCAGAAGGACATCTCTTACGCCAAGGACATCAAGCCGATCTTTGAGGCGTCCTGTTTCCGTTGTCACGGTGAGAAGCAGAAGAAGGGCGGCATCCGCCTTGATTCGCTTGAAGCCGTTCTCAAGGGCGGCAAGGAGGGAAAAATCGTCGAGGTTGGGAATGCGGTGAAAAGCCACCTGCTGCTCTCTGTCTCTCAACTCGATCCAGAAACCGCCATGCCGCCGAAACCGAAAGCGCGCAAGGGCGGCGGTCCTGGTGGTGCTGGCGGTGATAAAAAACCCGCTGGCGGCACGAACGCTCCTGCTGGCGGTCCGGGCAAACCTCCCGGTGGAAATGAACCTCCCGCCAAGCCGTTGACGCCGGAACAAGTCGGCCTTGTGCGCGCGTGGATTGATCAAGGCGCAAAGTAATTTTTGGATCGTAACTCTCAAACGCCGTCAGCGAACGCTGGCGGCGTTTTTATTTTTGTGGCTGGAATCTGGATTGCCGCGAAGAGGCGCAAGGGGGAATGCGGCGGCGAGAAGAAATTTTGTAGGCGACGACGTCAGGAGGCACTCTGCAAGTTTTTCACGATGCCGGCACGACTCGTTACCTCGTCGCCTACAAAGAGCGTGGCTTCACTTCTTCGTATCGAACAAGCTGGGTGCGGCGCGTTGCGCGAGGGCGACGCTGCGGGCGAGGATTTCTGTGGCGGACTCTGACTCCAGAGCGAATGCCGCCAATTCCTGCGTGTCTGAAAGTTTCAACCGGCGCACGAGAAATTTTATCTGCGCCAGCAGCGGCGGAGCGGCACTGAGTTCGTCCACGCCGAGACCAATCAATAGCGGCACGAGCGTGGTGTCGCCCGCCATCTCGCCGCAAACGCTGACCCACACTTTGTGCTGACGCGCGGCGTCCACAGTGCGTTTGATGAGTCGCACGATGGCGGGATGCGTCGGCTCGTAGAGGTGCGCGATCTTTTCATTCATCCGATCCACGGCGAGCGTGTATTGGATGAGATCGTTTGTGCCGAGGCTGAAAAATTGCACGCGCTTGGCGAGAGCATCCGTGATGAGCGCGGCGGACGGTGTCTCGATCATCGCACCGACTTCGATTTTCTCGTCGAACGGAATGCCTTCCTTGCGAAGTTCAATTTTGTATTGAGCCACGAACGCGTTGGCCTGCGTCAACTCATCCAACCCGGAGATCATCGGGTACATGATCTTGACGTTGCCGACGACGCTGGCGCGAAGGATGGCGCGGAGTTGGGCGCGAAAAATCTCCTCGTGTTGCAGGCAATAACGGATCGCGCGCCAGCCGAGGAAGGGATTCATCTCGTGCGGAATGGCGAGTGAGGAGAGCAATTTATCTCCGCCGAGATCGAGTGTGCGGATGACGAGCGGATCCGGCTTGAGCGTTTCAGCGGCCTGACGATACGCCTGATACTGCTCCTCCTCGTTGGGGGGCAGTTCGCGATTGATGAAAAGATATTCCGTGCGGAAAAGCCCGACGCCTTCCGCGCCGCTGTTCTTCACGCGCTGTGCATCAGCGGCCTGCTCGATGTTCGCCGAGATGAAGATGCGATGGTTGTCGAGCGTGATGGCAGGTTGCTGGAGGGCGTCGCGAAGTTTTTCCTCGAGCGAATCCTGTTTGCGAACCAGCACGCCATATTCAAACAGCGTCTGATCGGTCGGGTTGATGATGAGGACACCGTTGAAACCGTCGAGCAGCGCGTAATCCCCATTCTGCAATAGCTCGCTCGCATTCTTCAACCCGACCACTGCCGGGATGCGAAACGAACGCGCCATGATGGCCGTGTGCGACGTGCGGCTGCCGATGTCTGTCGCGAAGCCGAGGACGTTCTTGCGATCCATCTGCGCGGTCTTGGATGGCGTGAGATCGTGCGAGATGATGATGCACGGCTCGCTCAGTTTGCCCAAGTCCACGGGATCGGCATGACCGAGCAGATGACTTAACACGCGCGCGCTGACATCGCGCATGTCCGTGGCGCGTTCGCGCAGGTATTCATCTTCAACTTTGGAGAGTGCTGCGCTGTAACGTTCGGTGACGGTGTGGAACGCGTGTTCTGCGTTGACCTTCTTTTGTTCGATCACGCGGACGACTTCGTCAATCAACGACGGGTCTTCCAACACGAGCAGGTGCGCGTCGAAGATGCTGGCCTGACCGGGGCCGAGGCTTTGTGTGAGTTGCCGTTGAACTTCCTGAAGCTGTTCGCGCGTCTGAACGAGCGCGTGTTGGAAACGTCCGATCTCGGCGGCGACTTCTGTTTCTGAGATGGCGCGTTGCTCGATGGTGTGATGCGCCTTGTCGAGAACGAGGATTTTGCCTTTGCACACGCCAGCGGACACCGGGATGCCCCGGATGATCGTCTCACCAGTGTGTAATCGCTCGGCCATGTCACAGAATTAACGACCGGGCTGCGGTTTGAAAAGCAATACTTGCGTGAAACCCGGAAAAAATGCCGGACAGGCGGAGCAGATCGAATTCAGGCGTGCGACTGGACTGCTGCGTGGTAGCGGCAACCATCCTTGGTTGCCGTAGAGGGCGGGCATCCCTGCCGCCCGGAATTCGCGGTGTTGAATCGTGAAGCCTTCGATATTACCAGCCTGCCTGGTCAATCCACGCCATTCCGCCGGGCTACCCCGAAAGCTTTCGGGGTACAGCAGGCAAGGATGCCCGCGGCTACGTCTGCGCAGCCCTTCCACTCTCGCCTTGGTCGATGGGTGTGATTCAAAGTGACGGTCAGCATTTGTGGTGGGAGTTCTCGCGCTGCGAGAACTCCGCCCGCGTAGAGCGGGCG
>JANNAO010000520.1:0-1627 GCA_031384405.1 Verrucomicrobiota bacterium
TGCGACTCTGGCGGAGCGCGGCTGTGTCGTCCTCGACCAGCCGCAGCAGGTTGGAAAGCACTGGAGTCTCCAGCAAACCCAAAGTCCCAGCGTTATCACACTGCTGCGGCTGGTCTTCGACACAGCCACGCTCCGGGGGCAGGCATGCGCCCGTAGCTGATTGTCCTCAAAATTTGTTCTCGAATTTTTCTCCGCGTTCAGGCGTCATTGTCTCACCATGAAAATTAATCCGTCCACGAAAGTTGTTTCACGCCGCCATTTTCTCACCACAACCGCACTGGCTTTTTCCGCGCCGATGATCATTCCGTCCAGCGCGCTGGGATTGGGCGGCAAGGTCGCTCCGTCCAATCGCATCACGATGGGCGTGGTGGGTTGGGGAATGCAGGGGCCAGGCAACACGAGAGGGTTCATGGAGTTGAATGACTGTCAGGTGGTGGCGGCGTGTGACGTTGACAAGAACCCTCTCAAAGCCGCCACCGACGCGATCAACGGGTTTTACAAGAACGAGGACTGCAAGACGTATCATGATTATCGCGAGATGATGGCGCGGAAGGATATTGATGCCGTGATGCTCGCTGTGCCGGATAACTGGCACGCGTTGATGTCCATCGAAGCCGCGAAGAACAAGAAAGATATTTACGGCGAGAAACCGCTCGCCCGCACCATCGCAGAACAACAAGCCATCGTGCGCGCCGTCCAGAAAAATAAAGTCATCTGGCAGACAGGTTCGTGGCAGCGTTCGGAGAAACATTTTCACTATGCCGCCGAGATCGTGCGAAATGGTTTGATCGGAAAAGTGAAACGCGTGGAGATCGGATTGCCGTCTGGCCACAACGACTTCAAAAAAACGAAGGACAAGAACCAGGTCACGGCACCGCCGGCGAATCTGGATTATGATATGTGGATCGGACCGTCACAGATGGAAGATTACATCGAAAGCCGCATCCACATGAACTGGCGCTGGAATTACAACATCGGCGGCGGCCAGTTGCTGGATTGGATCGGGCATCATTGTGACATCGCGCACTGGGGACTGGGCTTCGACAACTCCGGGCCGTTGGAAGTGGAAGGGCAGGGCGAGTTCCCGCCGCGCGACGCGATTTGGAACACTTGCACCAAGTATCGCGTCACGGCGAAGTATCCCGATGACATCGAATTCGTGATCGCGGGAGGACACGACGACATTCGCCTTGGCACAAAATGGATCGGTACGGACGGTTGGGTTTATGTGAACCGCAACAACGCGTTTGAATCATCGAAGTCTGAACTGGAAGACGCGCGCAGTCTGCCGGAGGAGATGCGAAAGGTGAAACTTCATCTCACGACGGGCGCGCATCCCCATCAGCGCAATCTTTTGGACTGCATCAAATCGCGGAAGCCCACGATCACGCCGGTGGAAGTGGCGCATCACTCGGCGATTCCCGGACACCTCGGACTCATCGCCATGCTTACGGGACGGAAAATTCAATGGGACGCTAAGAAAGAACAGATCGTGGGCGACAAGGATGCGAGCCAGTTGCTGACCCGTGAGTATCGTGCGCCGTGGAAGCTGTGAGAGCGTGTTTGAAACCCGCGTAATAGCCATCCTCCTCGTCGTCGTCGTCGTCCTCGTCCTCGATTTTTTAGG
>JANNAO010000537.1:0-2990 GCA_031384405.1 Verrucomicrobiota bacterium
GAGTTGTAAGTGCGCGCCCAGATGAAATCGAGGCCGCGACCGGGGATGACCAAGTCCGCCTCGCCCAGTTGCACTTCACCGGAAAATGGGGAAACGCCCCCGCCTCCTGTGGTCATTTCAAATACGCTCGCCCATGAGTCCACTCTTACTTGCGTCGGGGGTAAAGGCAAGCGGAGGGTGCGACAGTTAGGCGTGTTGAGATTCCCTTCGACTGTGTTTCGGCTGTAGTATGCCAAAGGGCTGGCCAGTGCCATTTTCGGCGGCCCCTGCAACGCCGACACAAATAACGAACCCGAGGGCTGCGTGCCGCTGTTTGAAATGGTGAAGGACGATATTACCACGCCGCCACGCACGAGTTCCACCAGATGCGGGCCGACGCTCAGGGACGGCAAGGGGACTTGCAGCAAATTATGGTTCACAAAAATCACGCCGCTCACCGTCACGCCATCCACCCGCACCACGTCGTTGCTCTCAAAGCATTGCCCGATCACAAACGCATCCACCGCCGCGTCCGACGCAAAGATGGCAGGCTCGACGGTGAAGATTCGCGGCTGCGGCAATACCAGTCGCGAATATAGGTGCAGATTAAGTAACAAGCCCTGATTCGCAGGGGGAATCTTGTAGCTGCCGAGATTGCCAGTGGGCGTGACCAGATCAATGGTGTCCCACGAACCGGCCTCAAGATTCGTGCTCACCTGCACGCCGTAGGTGGCGTTGGACACAGCGTTCCATTCCAGTTCAAACGCCTGAAAGCCCTCAAAGTCCGTGCCGTTATATCGGATGGATAAACTTGCTGGTGCATCAGCGCGCAGATCGCCGACCAGCGGCAACGTCAGAGCGACGATGAGGGTGAAGGAACTTCGGAGCGTGTTTTTCATGGCGTGACAGTTGATGTGTTGTGCAGGTGAAACAACGGGGTTCTAACCTAATCAAAGCGTTATTTTTGCCTGCCTGCTGCTTTCGGGTTGTGAAGATGATTACTCTCATTTCGATGGCTGTTCAAGGGATTCTTCCAATCACCTGAAGCCAGGCCTCAAGGCTGGTTTGCAGGACAATTCACTTGTCCCTTCCGGTTCAAAACCAGACCATGCCATATCAAACGGACATGAACATTCGCGACGACATCAAACAACTGAACACGAGCGACCGCGACTTGCGGAAGTTCGGGATTATGGTCGGCGGAGTGTTTGCCGTGCTGGGACTCTTGTTCCTCTGGCGACACAAAGCGCACTACCCATATTTCCTCTGGCCGGGCGCGGCGCTGGTTTTAGTTGGCGCAATTTTTCCGCGCGTCTTGAAGTGGATTTACATCGCGTGGATGAGCGTGGCGTTCGTCCTCGGCTTCATGATGGCGCACGTCATTCTCGCCTTCCTGTTTTACCTCGTCATCACGCCCATCGGATTGCTAGCGAGACTTGCTGGGAAAGATTTCCTTAGCCTGAAACTGGATCGAGCGGCGAAGAGCTATTGGATTCCGCGTTCAACAAAGCCCAAGTCTGCCGCCGATTACGAACGCCAGTTTTGATTCAATCCTGATTCGGATTCGTCGGCTTGAATTGAGTGTGCATCGGCGAGAAAGCGGGACGATTTCTTGTCACCGCAAACAATCTCCGCCCCAACTCGTGCGCGCGGGCATTCAACTCCTCCGCCTCGCGCGGTGCAAGATGGCGACCGTTGTTCAACTCCCACAAGCCGAGCCAATGTTGAAAATGTTCCGCCTGCAAACCGAGCGACATGTGCGCGCCCGCAAAGCCGCCGCGATACCGCGATTCCCCGCCAGTCTGCAACGCCCAGAAGTCCGCGATCTTGTCCAGATGCGCCGGCCAATCTTGAATGTGTGAGTTGAAAATCGGACCGAGCACCGCATGCTGGCGCGCGTCCACATAAAACGACTTGATGAGTTTCAAGATGCCGTCGTGGTCGCCGAGTCGGTCGTAGAGTGATGCGGTCGAATCGGTCATTGATTATTTCGGCGGAGCGCGGCTGTGTCGCAGACCAGCCGCAGCTACCCACGTTGTTCGGAAGCGCTCGAAAGTATCACCCTGCTGCGGCTGGCCCTTTGGGCACAGCCGCGCTCCGCATCAGCCCAGCAAACTCTTCGCCTTCGCGAGCGCCTCGTCCAGCTTGCTCGCGTCTTTGCCGCCGCCGCGGGCGTTGTCGGGTTTGCCGCCGCCTTTGCCGCCGACGATGGGCGCGATGGCCTGGATGATTTTCCCGGCCTGCACCTTCGCGGTGAAATCGGGTGAGACGGTGGCAATGAGCGTGACCGCGCCGTTCGCGGCACCGCCGAGGACGACCGCGCCTTTGAAGCGGCCCTTGAGCGAATCCGCGATGGCTTGCAGGAAATCGCCGTCGGCCTCGCCGAGGTTCTGCGTGATGAGCGGGATGCCGTTCACGGTCTGCGCGCGGCCGAGGAGTTCGCTGGCGGCGTTCGAAGCGTTGCGGAGCAGCGCGAGCTTCACTTCCTTCTCCAGTTCCTTCTGGTGGGCGAGCACGGACTCGACCTTCTTCTCCAGTTCGGCGACGGGTGCGTTGAGCTGTCCCGCGACGGTGCGAAGGAGGCGAAGCTGGTCATTCGCCAGGCGGTAGGCTTCGAGTCCGGCGACGGCTTCGATGCGGCGCACGCCGGCGGCGATGGCGTTCTCGCCGACGATGCGGAAGAGGCCGATCTCGCCGGTCGCGCGCGTGTGCGTGCCGCCGCAGAGTTCCATGCTGTAGCCGTCCAGTTTGTGCGCGCCGCCGCCGATTTGGACCACGCGGACGGTGTCGCCGTATTTGTCGCCGAAGAACTGCATCACGTCCTTGCGCGACTTCACGTCGGCGTAGGAGACTTCCGTCCAACTCACACCGAAGTACTCGACGATGCGCTCATTGACGAGTTTCTCGATGTCGGCGACTTGCGCGGGCGTGAGCGCGGCGCTGTTGAAGTCGAAGGTCAACTTGTCCGGGCCGACGAAGGAGCCTTTCTGCGACGCTTCCTTGCTCACGAC
>JANNAO010000115.1:0-15905 GCA_031384405.1 Verrucomicrobiota bacterium
GAAGATTCATGTCCAACGCCGCGCCCCAATCAGCGCGGACATGCTCGTAGTCCAACTTGAACCGTCGCGCCTGATCCGCGAGGCGTTCGCCAAATTCGCCATTGCTCAACACAAGTCCTCTGCCCGGCAACAACGAGAGCTGCGCGCCCACGACATCGTTGGCAAGCGTGCCTGAGCCAAAGAGCAACTCGACATTCGCAGCGTTCACAAGCTTGCAGAGAAGTTCCTTCGTCTGCTGGAAGTCGGTCTTGAAGCTGTCCGCGCGATGCGATTCCGGGGCTTGCTCAAAAGCCCGGCGCACTTCGCGGCGCACGGTGACGGGGCCGGGAAGGAAATTAACCGCGCTGGGCTGAAAGGATTTCGCGGGAGCGGAACGGAGAAACTCACGCGCCGTCACCTCGAAGGTTTCCAGCGTCACATACATCGGTTGGAATTGCGCGTCACCCGTGCCGACGACTGGACCAAACGGAACGAAGCCGAGGTGTTGATAGAGGCGCAACTGGCGCATCGTACCGGAGATGATCGCGAGATCGTAGCCGCGTTCGACGCCGTGCTGCCAAAGCAACGCGAGCAGGCCGGAGAGGATTTGCCCGCCACGCGAACCTCGGAATGATTTATCAATGGCAAGCAGACGGATTTCGCAGACCGTGCGGCTCTTCGGCAAGTGAGTGTCGAGGTCGGGAACTTTTTGATCGAGCGAGAACGGGCGATTACCACGCGCCGCCAACATGCCGACGAGTTTCTGGCCGTTGAGACAAATGAGGTAAGTGTTCTCCGCATTGAATTTGTCCACGAGCCGATGCGTGGGAGACGCCTGGTGCTGCGGAATCTCCTCCACGAATGTGCGGTAGTTGAGACGATGGATCAGTTCAAACTCCCAGTCTTCAGAAGCGAACTTGAACACGAGTGGCGAACGCGGCTTGCTCATGGTTTGGTGTGTTGCGGCTTTTCCGTAAGGCGACGACGTGACGTGAATGCTGGAAATGCTTCTACAAGATTCTGCCGATGCGCGAACAGGATCAGCACAGTGAGCAGTGAAAAAACCATCGTCTCAAGAGGGCTGTGTTTCAGCCAGTGACTTGTAAAAGGAACGACCAGATACGCCGCCAATCCCGGCATTGTCATCCGTCGCGTGACTGCATAGCCGAGCGCGACAGCCGCGCCGTAAGCGAGTGCGACCCGATAATCGAACACCAACATCGCGCCGCCGGAAGTCACCACGCCCTTGCCGCCGCGCCAGTTCAACGTCACAGGCCAGATATGTCCGATGACGACTAACAACACGGCCAGCGCAGCGAGCAGATTGTCGCCAGTGAAATACTTCGTCGCACCGACTGCGAGCGCGCCTTTCACCGCATCGCCGAGGGTGGTGAGGATGAATCCGCTTTTGCCGAGCAAACGTCCGACGTTGCGCGCGCCAATGTTTCCACTCTCAAACTCGCGGACGTCTCGTCCTGTTCGGAAACGGACGAGATAATAGCCCGTGGCAAAACAGCCGAGCGCGTAAGAACCCGCCGCGCACGCCAGCGCGTGCAGCGCGTCCACCGACTGAATTTGTTCCGTCCACATCATGGCTACAACATCCGGTTACAACTATGTCACGTCTGAGTGATAAGCCTGTGACGCCGAAAGTGTGAATCGAAAAACTTGTCCTGCATTTGATTGATTCGATGACTCACCGTGGCGTCTGATCTTGCAACCAGTTAAACGGAAGGAATGAAAGCGGGCGAGAAGTTTTTCGGGAAGTTGCCGCATTAGTGGGACAGCGCGTCTCGCCTGTCGGGTCCGAACGCCTCTTTCCACACACCCCCCCAACTGCACCGGCGAGACGCCTGTCCCACTACAAATGAAAGACGAGACGCGTGTCCTACTACCAATGGCAGGCTGGAAGCACTGCCCCACTTCTCTCACTTCGTGTTGGCGCAATACCACGCCATCGCTTGATTCAATCCCTCGCCGACACGGATCGCTGGGGCGTAACCGAGCAACTGTTTCGACTTGTCTATGTTCGCGTGCGAATGACGGACATCTCCTGCCCGCTCCGGGCCGTAGTGCGGCTTCTGCTGGGGCAATGACGGCTTCAATTTGCGAAGCCCGTCCTGAAGGATGCCGAACAATTCATTAAGCGTGGTGCGCTCACCGACCGCGATGTTGTAAGCCTGATTTGTCGCGCCAGGATTCTGCGTCGTGGCGGCGAGCAGGTTTGCCTGGACGATGTTGTCCACGAAACAAAAATCACGGCTCGTCTCACCGTCGCCGTTGATCTGGATGCGTTCGTTGCGGATCATCGCATCCAACCACTTGGGGATGACAGCCGCGTAAGCACCGTTCGGATCCTGGCGAGGGCCGAATACGTTGAAGTAACGCAGCCCGATGCTTTGGAAACCGTAGGCGAGCGCGAACGAATCCGAATAGACTTCGTTGATGCGTTTGCTCGCGGCGTAGGGCGAAAGCGGCAGACCGATCTCAGCCTCAACTTTCGGCAAACCCGGATGATCTCCATAGACCGCGCTGCTGGAGGCATAGACGAAGCGTTTCACCTTCGCGCCACGCGCAGCATCGAGCATGTTGATAAAGCCTGTGACGTTCGCCGCGTGACAAAGCAACGGCGCCTCCATGGAACGCGGCACGGAGCCGAGCGCGGCCTGATGCAGGATGAGATCAACCCCTTCGCACGCGCTGCGGCAGGTCGCCGCGTCCTCGATGCTGCCTTCGATGAATCGGAATCGCGCCAACTGCTCCGCGCTGACGAGTGCTTGCACTTGTTTAAAATTGTCCGCGTGACCCGTGGCGTAATTATCCAGCCCCACCACGCGTTGATCCAGCTTGAGCAATTTCTCCAACAGGTTCGACCCGATGAATCCCGCCACGCCGGTGACGAGCCATGTGCGAGGGTTTGAACGGAGTTCAGATTGCAGAGAGTTATAGGCAGACATCGTTTATTGAATTTCGCCATAACTTCTCAATAACAAGCCGCCGCGTAAATCCAAAACGATTTCAATCTAGTTACTCCGGACTGACCCTTTCCAGGCGGGCAATACTTGGACATGGGCTTCGTAAAGATTGAGCCTCCGAAAAACTGACCTCGCAGGCGGCGAGGTGACTGACACAGAGAAAATCGAATGGTTGGTGGAAAATACTTAGAGCGAGTTCATACCCCGCCGGAGTTGTGTCAAAAGTACCGAGCGACCCCTTTAAGTACGGAGCGACCCCTTAACGACCCCTTTATGATACAACAAAGTTTGCACGGTTCATGACAAACCCCTTTCAAAGTCGCCGCTTCAAGAACCACGCGGCGAATCCGCTGCTAAGAAATAATAAAACTCCTGACGTTGGCTCTGGCACAACTATACCTGCACGAAACCAAAGGTCAGAACTTGTGGCAGTATTTAGCCCCGAGTACATAAAACCGTTCAAATAATTGTCAACAGTAGAGCTATCCATTGACCTAATTGCCCATAAATCTCCAGATTGAACTGATGTTTCAAAGAAGTAGGTCAAACTGGGAACCACTGGAATGGCACCGGGAAAGATGAAGTTCGTTGAGCCTGCAAAACCGTTTCCTAGCACCAACGTCGTAGTCCCTAGAATCGGCCCGTTGATCGCATTAGACCTCAAGTTCATCACTAGGGTCGCACCAACACCATTGGCCGGCGAAATATCAAATAACTTAATGCGAACAAATCCTACCGTGGACAAACTCGGCGTGAATGACTGACCGACAAAGCCGACGAATTGAATCGCGACACTGTTTGACGAATACGTTTCATCAGTTGAAGATTGTTGGTCAAAAACAAGCGTTCCTTGAGCGTAAATTTTTGCCACAAAAGAAATTGAGGCAAGCAACAGACAAAGTTTTTTCATAATATTTAAGGATTAAGGGTTCACCACTGGCAGATTCAACGGTGCAAATGTAACGTGTTCAAACTTCCCTCCGGCACCATCGGAATAGATGAACGGAATCCGGCTTGTTATGAAGTTTGTCGTTGGCGCATCCCATCGCACGATAAACAAACTTCCGATTCCACCCCCAAACTCTCCCGCATCCACTATCATCAAATCGCCGATATGATTCGTGAGGTAATCGCGTGTCAACTTTGCAAGTCTTCCCACAGTGGCATCGCAGACGTACAGGTCTTGGTTTGGCGGAATGATCTCAAAGTCTTCTGTCCGGATACCGCCCGGAAAGAAGTTTGTTGGATTGATTGTTGTGAGAAAACCATTGCCCGCTATCGTATAAATCAAATTCTCATTCTCATCTCCAGTCACGATCTTTCCGGCAAGCGGCCCCCACTTAGCCACATCATTCGTCAACACGATCACGCCCTCCAAATGCGTCGTAACAAAGTTCGTCAACAATGTCGGCTGCCCCAGTGAGTTGATCCGCCAGATGCCTTTCTTGGCCAGTGGACGATCCGGCGGACTGGTCACCGCAATCAACTGGTTGCTGAACACTCCCGTCGTATCCATCGTCATGCTGCCTTGCACGGGGAGCGCGTTGGTCTCAATCGCGTTGGTCAAGGTACACCAATTCATGATGACAGGCGTGCCGTTGGCTGAAATCCGGCCGATTGCGTTGCCACTTGTGAAATAGGTGTCTCCATTGATAAATCCATTTGCCGTGTTTTTTACTGTGAACAGTTTTACCTCTGGTGGCAGACCGGAGATTCCTGTCCAGTTGGTCAGCGCGGTCACAATGTTCGTGCCGACTGTGTTTGTAAATACCCGGAACAGGCTGTTGCTGCTTCCCCGCACTGAAACAATGAGCGAATTGGACGGCTGATGATAATCAATTCCATCCATTGCCAAGTTGATCACCACAGGTGCAAACATGTTCGTGGCTACATTGTCCGAAATCGTAAGCGTTGCAGAAACATTTGCTGGATTGATCACATACCCGTCGCCGCTCGGCAAGAGAGTCAACGTAACCGTTTCATCCGGCTCAAACCGATTGTCGTAGATCGGGTCTATGAAAACAGGTGTGTCAGAAAACCCGCTAGGAATTGTTACTGAACCTGTCATGTTGGTATAATCTGTTCCACCTATTGCGGTGCCGGTCAATTGATAGAACACCGTGAGCGCAGGTAGTTCGTTGCGTAAATCCGAGCGGTTGATCTTGAATTCCCCCAACTGTTTAGGTGTCACACTTGCTGGATGCGGCTCTATCGCATGACTAAAGACTGACACCTGAATCGTCGTGGATGAATCCGAAACCGTCACCATGGCACTCGCGTTGTTTGTGTTAATCACGTAAGTGTTGCTGGCCACCAGACTCAAAATCACCGTTTCATCACCTTCCACAATCGTGTCGTTGACAGGTTGCACAAAAACTTCCTTTGAGGATTCACCCAACCCAAAAGTCACAAGTCCGTTCAAGTTGGTATAATCAGTGATAATGGTTGCCGTACCGCTCAATGAATACAGCACCTGCATTGGGAGATAAAGTCCACGGACATCATACCGGTAAATCGTGAACACCCCGGTCTGCGCCGCTGTTCCAGGAGGCCCGTTCGTTTCCACCGCCTGATATATTAACGGCGTCACATAAACGTCCACGGCAGAATCCCAAATCTCCCCGGTGGCACTCGCAGCACCCGGCGTGATCAAATAAGTGTTCGTCTCCAGCAACGTCAATGTGATGCTTTCCTTGCCTTCCAGCAGATTGTCCGTCACTGGATGAAATTCTATGACGGCGTAACTCAACCCCGCAGGCATCACCGCCGCGCCAACCAGATTCGTATAATCCACACCGTTACTGGCCACGCCGCTCATCTGATAATAAAACGTCAGGTTATTCGTGCGCGTCACCAAAATAGAAACGGTGAACGTCCCGGCCTGGTTGGATGTCACCAGCGCATTGCCCTCGTAACCATCGTAATTTCCTAAAATATAAAGTTGAGCATCGGAAGTGTGCGCCCGGTAAAACTCGTTTGATATTCCCGCCACATATTTCGGATTAAAATCCGTCTGGTTCGTGCCCGTCGCCCCCGTGATGATTTGATCCGGCAACCACCGCACCACTTGCGCCAGATTCGTTTTGGTCAACAACTGGTAATTCCAACCCGCCACCGTCCCATGCAGCGTGAGATACGCATTGTCATTCTCAACTTTCACAATCTCGATCCACAAATCAGACCCGGAATACAACATCATCGCCATGCCGCCGCCATCGCCTTCCAAAAGCGAAAACTCCTCCGCACTCATCAAGCCCATGCTCAACTCAAGCGAACGAAACAACGTCAATTCCTGCTTCTTCTTCAAACGCTCCTTGTAAATCGCGTCGTAATCCACCGCGCGATCATCCACCAGAAAAACACCCCGCTCTGAATCGAGCGAATACACAGGAACATTATAACCCGCTTCGCTCAGAAACATCGGGTAACACGGCAATGGCGGAAAGTGAGTGCGTTGCAATGACCAGAACGTGCCAAATATGTGACGCCCTGGTTCTGGTTTCAGTGAGACTTGTTCAAGGGTGATCTTCTCGCCATCCTTGTAAGACAGCTTCCACGGCACGGCATGGCAGATGGAGATGAGACTGAGCAGACCGAAAACCACGGTGAGAATTACCGCCAGAGACTTTCCGAATGATGTTTTCATTGTTGTTCCCTTTCCCTTGCGGAACTCAACCACGGAACTAAAAGGGCGCGAACCCGACGCACCCTCGTCAGAGGTACCGCGAAGCACCCGTCAACAGAGCGCATCAAGCCGCGCCCAATGGGCGCGCGCCTGACTGGTCTGTTGACTCTTTGTGAAAATTCGCGGTTTTCTGACGAGCCCGTAGCCAAAGCTACGCAAAATGATTTGTTTTTTGGATTACATACTCTCTACGCAGACGGTTGTAGTCCCTTCGCCAGTCTTTGCAAACTAAATTTTGTCCAGAATCTGGTCGCTGCGGGCAATTAAGTTTCCTTCGGCAGCGTTTTAGTTCCCACTTGCACGCTCCAAGTTCCCAAGGAATGGATTTAAGTTCCCGAAGATTGGATTTTAGTTCCCAAGAAAACGCTCCAAGTCCCCAAAGAACGGATTTTAGTTCCCATGAAAATCATTTTAGTTCCCACTTGCTCGCTCCAAGTCCCCAAGGAATGAATTTAAGTTCCCGAAGATTGCGTTTTAGTTCCCAAGGAAATGATTTTAGTTCCCAAAGAAACGCTCCAAGTCCCCAAAGAACGGATTTAAGTTCCCGAAGATTGGATTTAAGTTCCCAAGGAAATCATTTTAGTTCCCAAAGAAATCCGCGCGTCGCCCTTCGTCTCGGCAAATTCTTCCTACCTCGCGCTCGTCCCATGGGGAAAATTTTGCCGGGTGCATTTTGCGTTGATGCACATTTGCTGGGGTTTTCACCAATAAATCGTTTGGCACGGGTCAGGCTAAACGTCCACCAAGCGAACGGATGATGTCGCGACGGCTCTCGTGAGTTTGTCAAAGCTCGTTCTGTTGTGTTCGCCGTTCCAGTGACGGTCAACAAAACAGACAGTTAAAATTAGTATGCCAAAAATTAACCACAGAGTAGCACTATCGTTCGCTCAGTTGCCGGATGGCGACTTGAGCGATTTTTCCACATCCACCACCACAGGTATGCAGGGCAATGCGTTGTTCCCTGCGCCCACGGTGGCGTTGTCCTTGGTGACGACGTTGACAACGACATTCGTCACAAAGGTCGCGGCTGCCGCTGATGGTGGCCGGCTCGCTACGGCGGAGAAGAATGAAGCGCGGGCGGCGGTGATCGCTGCGTTGCGTCAGAATGCAAGCTATGTGCAATCCATCACGGGCACGGACTTGCCGGGGTTGCTCTCGTCAGGCTTCTTGGCTGCGAGCACCAACACCACATCGTCACCGCTGCCCAAGCCGGTGGTGGATAACATTGACAACTTCCAAAGCACGAAGTTGATGATTCGCTTGAAGCATATCCCGAATTATCGGGCCATCGAAGCGCGTCGTAAGACAGGTAACACAGATTGGCAGAATTCCGGTATCTTCACCAAAGCGGCCCGTATCGAGCAGGGTGATTTGATCCCCGGCCAGACGTATGACATGCAGTTCCGCGCCATCGGCGGCAGCACGGGTTATTCAGATTGGAGTGATCCGATCTCCCACATGGCGACGTAAAATTTGGTTGGTGACAACCAAGGCGTAACGACATCACCAAGACACGGCAAAGCCGGAGTCGGGGAAACCCGCTCCGGCTTTTTATTTCTTCAACCCCTCAAGCCTTCCAATACTTGCTGGGATCAACCTTGCTTCCGCTCATTGCATTGCGGGTGTCCACGATGCCTTGTGACCAGTCGGCGAGTTCCTGATAGTTCACGACCTTGTGCGCGGTGGAGATCAAGACCATGTCGAAGCTGGAGATCGTCTCCTTGTTCCACGGCACAGAACGTGTGCCAGCCCAGTGCGGATGTTCGCGTGTGGGACGGATGACCGGAACGTGCGGATCGTAATATGCCGCGTGCGCGCCCTGACGTTTGAGCATGTCGAGCAACGTGTAGCTCGGTGATTCGCGGTCGTCATCCACGTTGGCCTTGTAAGCGAGGCCGAGGATGAGAACGCGGCTGCCTTTCAAAGATTTCTGACGCACGTTCAGCGCATCAGCCACGCGATGAATCACAAACTGCGGCATGGCTGTGTTCACTTCACCAGCCAGCTCGATGAAGCGCGTGTTCTGACCGTACTCACGCGCTTTCCACGTCAGATAAAACGGATCAATCGGGATGCAATGTCCGCCCAGACCGGGGCCGGGATAAAACGCCATGAACCCGAAAGGCTTGGTCTTGGCGGCGTTGATGACTTCCCACACATCAATGTCCATCGCGCCATAAACCATCTTGAGTTCGTTCACCAACGCGATGTTGACGCTGCGGAAAATGTTTTCGAGCAGCTTCGTGGCTTCGGCAGCGCGACAGGACGAGACGGGCACAAGCGTCTGGATGGCTTTCGAGTAAAGTGCTTTTGTTTTCTCCAAACACGCCGGGGTAAAGCCGCCGATGACTTTTGGAATCTTGGCAACCTTGCTGTCGGGATTGCCGGGGTCTTCGCGTTCAGGAGAAAATGCGAGATGGAAATCCGTTCCCGCCTTGAGCTTTGAGCCAGCTTCCAACACCTCTCGCAAATCCGTATCGGTCGTGCCTGGATACGTCGTTGATTCCAAAACGACGAGCGCGCCCTTTTGCAGATGACGCGCGATGGCTTCGCCCGTTTTGATGATGTAGGAGATGTCCGGCTCGCGGTTTTTATTCAGTGGGGTCGGCACACAAATGATGATGGCTTCGACTTCTTTGACGCGCCCGAAATCCGCCGACGCAGTCAACCGCCCAGATTGCACAGCTTCCTTGATTGAAGCTCCGTCAATGTGTTCGATATAACTTTTCCCCGCGTTGATGGAGGACACCTTTGACCCGTCAATGTCGAGGCCGACGACCTCGACGTTGTTACGGGCGAATTGAAGACAGAGAGGCAACCCGACGTAACCGAGACCAACGATGGCGATTTTCATAATTTTGTTTGAAACGCAGGTGGCGTTTCGCGCTGAAAATGCACCAAACAGCCTAATGTTCAAACAAAAACATCAGCCCCGGAAATCAATCCGGGGCTGATGTTTGAAGTTACGACAGATTGGCAGGCCTCATGCCTGAACAATCACGGCTCGTAGATTTTCACGCGATAGTAACGATCCGTCTCGCTTGTCAGCGGGCCGCTGATCGTGTCCACGAAGTTTGATGCGCTGAACCAGAGCGCATTGTCCGGCACGTTCCAGAGACTCCAGCTCGTGAAGTTGGTGCTGGTCTCCACGAGGAAGCCGAGGTTCGCGATGCGTTGGAAATTCACGCCAACAGTGCCAGCCGCCGCATCAATCGAGATCGTCCACGGCGCAGGCACGGCATTCGTCGGTGAAGTCTGCGTCAGGTATTCGTAATAATTGTTCGCGCCGTCGTTGTCGGAATCGGCGGTGGCGAGCGCGTTGGCGGCGTTGGTTGAACCAAAGATTGCCAACTGCCACTGCGCGAAACTCTGGCGGTTCGTCAACTCGGTGGAAATCCACGCGTGCAACAGATTCGTGGCAGCGTCATCAATCACGCTGGTGGCGAGCGGCGGCATCCGGCTGAAACCATTCGCGCGAATGCGTTGGAGAACGACCGAGTGCGCGGTGTCGCCGGGGATGATGAGTTTGTTCGCCGGATTGCCACCGTTGTTGTTGGGCGTGCCGTTGATGAGCGCAGTTTGATCAAGCGAGAGCCATGCGCGTGCGTCCCAAGTGCCGGGGCTGGCACCACCAGCTTGATGGCATTGCACGCAGTTCACCGCGAAATAGGAACGCGCGCGGTGTTCGAGGCTGACAGTGGCGTCATCCGCTTTGGCAAACGCCGGCAACGTCTGCGGCGCGGTGACGGGGTTCGAAAAATATCCTGCCGCGCTCAACGACGTGAGTTGGTTTCCCGTGAGTCCGTTCATCGTGGCCGTCTGATTCAACTGGCGCGTATTGAAACTCAACGCGTGTCCGCCCACGGTCGTGTGGCACGCGAGACATTCGCTGCGCGAGGGAATTCCCCACTGCTGCGTGATCGTCGTGATGCCATTCGTGATCGTCAGGTTGAAGTTCGTGCCGCCGTCCGGGACGAGATACGCTTCCGTGCCTGCTGCGTTCCACGCGTAGCTGACGCCGTAGATGCTGTTGGTTGTCTTCACGACAAAACGCGTTTCGATGCGTTGCTTGGTGGCGGGATTGCCACGCGTCATCTCCATGTCGAAATGTTTCACCCAAACCATTCCGGCGGGCAACGTCCAGTTGCCATCGGTAGCGTGCATGACGGTTTCGCTCAAACCTGAAATGCCGAACCAACGCTTCTTGATGGCGTGATCCGACCAGAACGACACGATGGGTTCGTAGTTCACAATGCCGGGATTCGGCGCGAGGTCGGTGAGATCGGCGAACGCTCCGGTGTCGCTGAGTTTCTGCGGGAAATTGCTGTTGCCCGACTCGACGCGGATGAGGCGCTCGATGCGGTTCTGCGCGTAGTTGGCGATCAACACGTCACCATTGCCGGGATCGTGACCGAACGCGGCGGCGGCACCGACGCCTCCAATGCGTTGAACTGAAACCGTGCTGTTCGTGCGCCAGAGCGCCCAGATGTGCGTGGAAACCCAGTCGCCGAAGATATAAGCGCCGTTTAGTTCGGGGATTTTGTTGCCACGATAAACGACACCGCCCGTCACGGAGTTGCCTTTGTATTGCGGATCGCCTCCCGCCACGCCCGTATGCACGTAAGTGTAAAGCGGCGGCGCGTGAACATAACTCGGCGGCGGATTCTGGAGCAGCGTCGCACCCTGCCCAGGATAACTCGTGATGGTGGGGATCACGCCTTCGTGATAAGCCCAGCCGTAGTTGCCGCCGTTGGTGACGATGTTGATCTCTTCATAACGATCCTGCCCGACTTCGCCCGCCCAGATGTCGCCCGTCTGCGAATCAATCGAGAAGCGCCAGATGTGGCGGAAGCCGGTGGCAAAAATTTCTGCGCGCAGAGTATTGGTGTTGATCGCCGAGCCGAGGAAGGTCGTCGCGTTCACGAACGGGTTGTTAGGCGGGATGGAATAATACGCGAGGCCGCTGCCGTTCGTGAAAATGGTCGTTGTGTTCGCAGAAGGTTTCGGTTCAACACTGCCGGGCTTCTTGTCCACGTCAATTCGCAGGAGCGCGGAATACAAATCCTTGTCAATGCGCTGGGCGTTTAGGCGTTGATTGTATTGATCGCCTTCGTCGCCGGTGCCGATGTAGAGATAACCGTCGTTGCCGAAATGCAGATCACCGCCGTTGTGATTGAACACCTGATCCACCACATCGAACAGGCGAAGCTGCGTGTTCGTGTTGACCGTGAGAGCGACGGGGTCAGCCGTGAAACGCGACAGGCGATCAAAGTAAGGCGAGCCGGGCGCCGTGTAGAACACGAAGAAGTATCCATTCGTCGCGAAGCCCGGATGGAACGCCATGCCCATCAGGCCGCGCTCGCCTTCCGCTGTGTTGTCGAACGACATCTGATCCACGATGTCGAGGAACACCTGACGCGTCGGCGTCACGGCGTTGATGTCCGGCACGTAGGAGATGCGACCACGCCGTTCGACGACGAAAATTTTGTTCGTCACGCCGGGCGGCGAATGAATGGCGAGCGCGTCCTCGAATACGAGTCCGGGAAACGCATCCACGAATTGAAAACTCGCCGGAGGTGTCGAGTCCGGCATCGCCAGCGTGGGCGACGCAAGACGCAACACGAAACTGATCGTGAGCGAAACTGTGGCAACACCGGACGTTGAGCCGAGTGTATTCTGCACGCGATAACTGAATGCGTCAGAAGTCGTCGCAGTGCCGTTATGCGTGTAGAGGATTTTTCCATCCGGCTTCACCACAGCAGTGCCGTTGAGAGGTGATGACATGACTTGCACGGTGGCGGGTGCGATGGCTGGGCCGACATCGTTGGCGAGAACTGGGATCAACACTTTTGCGCCGGAGTTCAACGTGGCCGAATCCGCTACAGTTGTCGGCGGCGGAGTCGCGAGTGCATCCGGGCCGTTGACATAATTCTGCACGACGATATTTGTCGCGAGCGCGATGTCATAGATGCGGAACTCATCAATCGTTCCGTTGAAGTAAGGATCAGGCCAGACGGATTTGCCGAGCCAGTTGTTGACGGTCGGCCCCATCGCAGCGGGAGTGAGCGTCATGTTGGAGTTCACGCCCACCTGCACGCCGTTGACGTAGAGTCGCGCGATATTGCTGGCGTCATCAAGCGTCCAGACGATGTGGGATTTCGCGCCAACAGCGGGACGATTGCCCGCCCATTCGCAGAGTTGCTCGCCAGCACCAGCCGCCGTGGTGATCGCGGCGCGCAGATTTCCCGCGCCGCTGGGCAGGGAAAGGAACATGTATTGCGTGCCGTTGCCCTGTAAATCTTCACCGGCAGAGTTGTTGCCGAAATCGAAGATGCGCCCCCAACCACCGCTGCCGTTGTCGGTGACCCAAGTTTCAATGGTGATCGAGTTGAAGGCCGTCACGAGATTATTCGGAAGATTCACGAACGCGGTCGTGCCGTTGAAGACAACATTGTTTGTGATGATCGCCGCGCCGCCCTGCAACGTGCCATGAGCGGCACCTACGAAGTCCGAGGCATCAGCCGCGAAGGTGTAACGATGTTTCAAGTTGGCCGTGAGTGGGTCAACCACCGTCACCAGATTGCTCGAAACTTTGCTTTGAAAACTCGCGGTGATCCATGCCGAGCCTAATGAGTTGCCCGTCATGACGCCGCTCGCAGAAACGGAAACAACGCCTGTGGCACTCGATGAATATGTAGAGGACGCGGTGACATCGCCGAAGATTCCACCGCCGTAATTCGCCGTCACCGTCGCCTGACTCGACGCGCCGAGCGGCATCGTTGCATTGGCCGTCAACGAAATCGTCTGAGCGATTGCCGTGACGATCTCGCTGTCTGTGGATGCGTTGGCGAGGTTATAGACCGTAGCTGCACCGCTGCCGGAATAGGAATACGCCGTGGCATAATAGCGGACGCCGGGAGTGAGGTTGGTGATGGTGACGCTGTTGCCTGCGCCGACAGACACGACGTAGTTGGTGTTGCCGAAATTCGAGCCACTGCCAAAGACGGAACTGGCAGAATAAGTGACGCCGTTGGTGGGTTGACCGACAGGAGGTTGATTCGGACTGACAACGACAAGCGACCCCGCACTGCCCGCGCCGTTGCTCCAACTGACGTTTAGGCGATTGGCTGTGTTGGTGACCACATCCACAGCGAACGCCTGCGCGGGCGGAATCACAACTGTATCCGGCCCGTTGGTGCGGCTGACAAAAATCTCCGTCGGACTCATCGCGTGACTGTAAGTCCGCATCTCGTGATAGGACGCGTTTGCACCATTGTCCGCCGTGAACGGTGAGCGGCTCAACCAAACGATCGGCGATGGAAGATTTGCAATCGCCGCGATGGACGCCGTGCCGTGATCCTGACTGACGACGAAAATGCCGTCCCGATACCAACTCACACGCCCCTGCCCGCCTGCGCCGCCGTTCGCCTGAAACACGATGGCGTAATGATAAAGCTGATTGGCTGTGGTGGTCAGCGCGCTGTTCGCGTTCGCATAACCACGGAGTCCCATTGTCTGCGCATTGCCATTCACGCCATTGACCCAAGTGAGACGGAAATTATTCGTCGTGGGATTCACCGCGCCATCGCCCATATCAATCATGCGGGAATTGTTTTGGAACGTATGCGGCTCGGCCCAGAGTTCAATCGTGACGTTGGTGAGTCCGTCAAAAACATCCGCAGAGAGTTGAACGTAATCCGCCGAGGCTCGCGTGCCGCCATCAATCCGCACCGCTCCGTTGGAAAGCGTGTAACCGCCGCCGCCCACCAAGACGAAGACAGAGGCGTTGGCTGCACCGACCGTATCGGCGAGGTTTGTGCCGGTGACTTCATTGAAATTCCAACGGTGGGTGATCGCAGCTCTGGCAGAATTGACGACTGCCAACGCAGCGATGAGGCAGACGGATAAACGGGCAACAACAGGGCGAATCATGTGGCGTGAGAGTAGCATAAAATCAGCGTTTGAGCCGAAACAATTTCAGGTTATTTGTCTTTGAAACAGACACGCTCCAGCGGTCAGCGGTGAGCGTCGGACTTGGTGTCACCGGCGACCATGTGGCTGATGCGAGATCGGTGGAGACTTCCGCGTTGAACCCGGAAGCCCAGGCCGGCCACGAGAGTGTGACGGTGGTCGGATTGTTGGATTGAACCAATGTCACCGGCAACGCCAAAGCATTCGGGCCAAACTGATGGTTGACGGCAATCTCCTCCGGCGTCAGGCGTCCGTCGTAGATGCGAAGTTCATCAATCGTCGCGTTGAGCCAGCCGTCCGCGCTCCACAGCGAGCGACCGATGAACGACCATGCTGTGCTGACGGATGTGAGCGCAGGCCAGGTGTTCGTGACCGCTTTTTCCAAAACGCCGTTCGTGTAGATCGCGCCGTAGTTGGATGCCGGATCAACGATGCAGGTGACTAGCACCGTGCGGTTGTCCAGAACGCCGGTCGCATCCAGCGTGCGGACAAATCCCGGTGACGCTTCCAACCGATGCGCTGCTGTTCCGGTGCGAGGACTGAAGAACATAAAATTTTGTCCAACAGTCCCGGCGATGTTTCCGAAATCCCAGAGCCGCGCCCAGTCGCCGCTCACGCCATACGTTGCCCAACATTCAATCGTGACCGCTGACGATCCGCTCACGAGTCCGCCCGGTAAATCCACATGGCCGCCGACTGCGCCGGTGAGTTTCAGGGCGTTGTTCGTGATCGTGGCGTTGCCCTTGAGCGTACCGTGCGCCATGCCGATGCTGTCCCACGCGTTGCTGGTGAAACTGTAGCGATGCGCGAGCGCGGGATGCGCCCACGCCAAGTCTTTGATTTCTGTTGCGGACAGCGCGCGACCAAAGATGCGGAACGAATCTATTTTCCCGTTGAACATTGGGTCCGCCGCGAACTGGCTTTTGCCGATGTAATTGCTGCGCGAGAGCAATTGCCACGGGCGGATGTTGATCGCCGCGTTCGTCGCCACGGGTAATCCATTCTGGTAAAGCACGCCGCGCGAACCGTCCAGCGTGACGGCGACGTGAACCCACGAGTTTGTGGGCAAAGCGGACGGAGCATTGATGACCTGCTCGCTGCCACCATTGCGGATGGCGAAGCGCATGACGCCGGTGTTGACACGCGGCGTCAGAAAAAAATACTTCGAGGTGTTCGTGCCGAAATCAAAGATGCGTTGCCAGTCCGCGCCGCCGTTCCATTTCACCCACGTCGCAAACGTGCTGGCGTTCGCCACCTGATGCGGGAGAAACACCTGATTCGTCGCACCATCGAGA
>JANNAO010000025.1:0-2351 GCA_031384405.1 Verrucomicrobiota bacterium
GTTGAAATGAAATCTGTCCGCCAAAGTCAGCGGTCCGAGCGGACAGGCAAGTTGCGCTTACCTTGGGAAACCGTTGCCCGAATTCATCAACTCTGAACTCATTGGAGGCTGCGGCAGCCATGCGATCATCGTCGCTCGAAACTGCCCGATCTCCACTCCTTCTCAATCTTGCTCGCCACTAGTTTCCACCCCGCAGCTTCGTACGCGCTTTCGACTTCGTGAAACTCGCGGCTCAGGATTCCGGCCACGACCAAAGTTCCGTCAGGCTTGACCCGCGCGAGAATCCGGTCGCGTTCGGCAATCAATAGGTTTGCCAGCAGGTTGGCGCAGACGAAGTCATATCGCTTCGCGCTGAGTTTCGGCAGTTTGGTGAGATCAGCCTGCGTGATGCGGATTTTGTTTTCGACGCGATTAGTTTTGGCGTTGGCGCGGGACACTTTGACGCATTGAGGATCGTAATCAAACGCGTGAACTGGCGAGTAACCGAGCTTGGCGGCTGCGATGGCGAGAATTCCTGAACCCGTGCCCATGTCGAGGAAGGAGCGTTTAGTCGCGCCTTGCTTGGCAAGTTGGTGCAGGCAAAATCCTGTGGTCGGATGTTGTCCTGTGCCGAAACTCAGTCCGGGATCGAGCACCACGAGTTTCTGGCCGGGGCGCAATTTGCGTTTGATCCAACTCGGCTTCACCAGCAGCGCGTCTCCGATCTCCAAGGCCGGGAAGTGTCGCTTCCACGAGTCTGCCCAGTTTTCCTGGGGCAGTTTGACGATGCTGATTCGCGCCGCACCAGGCTCCATTCCGTATCGTCTCATCGCGTTTAATCCATAGCGAAGCTTGGCTTTTGTTGCGGCGAGATTGTTTGGCGGCTTGGTGGCATACACAGAAACCGTTGTCACATCAGTTTCGACATCTGTGTATGACGAAGGATATGGGCCAACAAATGCCTCGAGAAGTTCGGACACCCAGTCTTCGGCTTCGGCGGTCGTGGTGATGGAAGTTTTCCAGATGATTTCGCCTTTCATGATTTCAAATCCCGCCACGGTGTGAAGTTGGACAGTTGGATCCGCGCACGCTCCGGTTTTAACACAACAGTCGTGATGCTTGTGTATTCGACCTCGAAGCGATCCATCTCGGCGAACGGCAGGTTCAGCAGCAACGCCAGCAACATGCGGATCACGCCGCCGTGACAGAATATCGCTACGGTCTTACCTTCGCTCTGCGCTAAAATTTCTTTCAGGCACGAATCAATCCGCGTGCGATAGCCTGCGACTGTTTCCGCGTTGGGAATCGTTCCCTCATCCAGCAGGTGCAACCACTCATGCGCGCTGCGACCGAACTTCTGCTTCACTTCCTCAAACGTCAGTCCCGTCCAATCGCCGAAATCCACTTCGTAAAGATTCGGCAGGATGACGGGCGTGGGGCGACGCTGCTTGAGCGTGGGCGCAAGTGTTTGCTGCACGCGTTTCATCGGGCTGGCGAAGATCGCGTCGAAGGGAATCGCTTCGAGATACTTCGCCAGTGCAGCGGACTGATCGTGGCCGCGCGGCGAAAGGTTCATGTCAATGATCCCGCCGAACACGCCTTGATAGCGCGCTTCGACTTCTGCGTGGCGGATGAGATGGAGAGTGGTGTTGGACATTGTAGTAATTGTAGGAGACGAGGTGGCGAGTCTTTGTTTTTTGATTACAACCAACGACTTCTCACGTCGTCGCCTACAAGAGAGGTTTCACGCCGTCGCCAGCACCGCTTCCTGCGCTTCGAGCAATTGCCGCACGCCGGTTTTACCGAGGGCGATCAATTCCGCCAGTTGCGATTCGCTGAAGGTGGCTTCTTCGCCCGTGCCTTGAAGCTCGATGAATTCACCAGCGGAATTCATCACCATGTTGAAATCCACCGCCGCGCCCACATCTTCGGTGTAACAAAGATCGCACAGAGCTTTGCCGTTCACGATGCCTACGCTCACCGCAGCGACGGCGTGCAGGATGGGATTTTCCTTCAACTTACCGTTTGCAATCAATCGTCGGATCGCGATGACGAGCGCGACATACGCGCCGGTGATGGCAGCGGTGCGCGTGCCGCCGTCCGCCTGCAACACATCGCAATCCACGCAGATGGTGCGTTGACCGAGCTTTTCCAAATCGAGCGTGGCCCGCATCGCGCGACCGATGAGGCGTTGGATTTCGGAAGAGCGACCATCGAGTTTTCCTTTGGAGATGTCGCGCGGTTTCCGAGTCAAGGTGGAGTAGGGGAGCATGGAATACTCCGCCGTGATCCAGCCGCCGGAGACGTTTTGATCCTTCATCCAACGCGGAACCGTCTCTTCGATGGTCACGCCGCAGATGACGCGCGTGTTG
>JANNAO010000540.1:0-14414 GCA_031384405.1 Verrucomicrobiota bacterium
ATGGTTTATCACAGCGCGGCGGAGGCGGCGCATGTGTTGCTGGCCGTGCCGTTCGCGTTGAGCGGCGGCGTGTTTCTGCAAAAGCTGCTCGGCTACAATTTCAACGGCGCGGTGTGGGTCGGCTACATCGCACTGTTCGGCACGGCGGTGCAAACTGGCGTGGTGATGGTCGTGTATCTGGAGGAGATGTTGAAGAAACGGATGGCGGAACGCGGCGAGTTGTTCAACTCTGCCGATCTCGTTCAAGCCGTGAAAGACGGCGCGCGGCTGCGATTGCGTCCGAAGGTGATGACCGTGGCGACCATCGTGGCGAGCTTGTTGCCGATCATGTGGAGTCATCGGCAGGGCGCGGAAGTCATGAAGCCGCTCGCGACGCCGGTGATCGGCGGCATGATCAGCAGCCTGATTCACATCCTGATCGTGACGCCGGTGATCTTCTGCTGGTTGCGCGAGCGGGAATTGAAGAAAGCGCGCAAGCCGGACGTTCCGTGATTCAATTGCGCTTCGGATCCACCAGCCCCGACGGGAGACGAAACCGGGCGACTTCCATCGCACCGCCGACACCGGGGATCAACGCTGCAACGCCCGCGTCTGCATCTTTGAAATAGAAGAACAACACCACGCGCCCCTCCACCGTGGCATTGCCGTGATAGAAACGGTGTTCGCGCAGTTGAAATACTTTGGACTCACCGAACGACACGTTCCGCCCCATCGCGGCGGCGACAACTTTGCCCAACACCGCCAGCAGTGCGGGTGAATCGTCGCGCTCGGAGGCGATCACAAATTGTTCATCACCGCCGAACTCTTCGAGGAAATAATGCACGGCCTTCTCGTAATCCGTGGGGTGCAACATCCGTTCGCGCAACACGCCGAGGTGCTTGGGGAAATCTTGAGAGGCAGAGTTCATGCGAAGGATTCTGGCGGAGAGAATTTGCCGAGGCGAGCGAAAGAATCTGGCGTGACATCCAGAAGCGTTCGTGGAATTCTCACGCCCGTTATGAAAAGAATTATTCTCCAAAGCACGTTCGTTTTGTTGTTCGGCCTGGCCTCGGCCTGCGCCGCTGAAACTAATTCCGCTCCCGCTGCCAAAGCCGAGCCAAAGAAGGAAGCCGCCAAGCCGGATTCCAAACCCGCTACCGCCAAAGAAGTCGCCGTCCTCAAGACGAGCGAGGGCGAAATGGTTCTCGAATTTTGGCCGGACGTCGCGCCAAACCACGTCGAAAATTTCAAGAAGCTCGCCAAGCAGGGATTCTACGACGGCACCTGTTTCCACCGCGTCATCAAAGGATTCATGATCCAAGGCGGCGATCCGAACACGAAGGACGAAAGTAAGAAAAGCTCGTGGGGCATGGGCGGTCCGGGCCACACGGTCAAGGCTGAGTTCAACAGCAAGGCGCACACGCGCGGCGTGCTCTCAATGGCGCGCTCGCAGGATCCTAATTCTGCCGGCTCGCAATTCTTCATCTGCCACGGCGATCCACGTTTCCTCGACAATCAATACACCGCGTTCGGCAAACTCATCAAAGGTGACGACGTGTTGGAGAAAATTGCCACCACTGCGACTGAGCCGGGTGATCGTCCGGTCAAGCGCGTGAATGTCGAGAGCATCAAGATTGTCCCCGCTGATTCCATCAAGTAACCACTCAAAAAAAATTTATGAGCGAAGCAGCCATCATCAAAACATCCGAGGGCGAAATGGTTCTCGAATTCTGGCCGGACGTTGCGCCGGGTCACGTTGCCAACTTCATCAAACTTGCCAAGCAGGGCTTTTACGACGGCACTTGTTTTCATCGCGTCATCAAGGGATTCATGATCCAAGGCGGCGATCCGTTGACGAAGGACGAATCCAAGCAGCGTCAGTGGGGAACAGGCGGGCCGGGCACTCAGATCAAAGCCGAGTTCAATGACAAGGCGCACACGCGCGGCGTGCTTTCGATGGCTCGTTCGCAGGATCCCGATTCCGCTGGCTCGCAGTTCTTCATCTGTCACGGCGACCCGCGCTTCCTGGATCGTCAATACACAGCGTTCGGCAAGCTCATCAAGGGCGACGACGTGTTGGAAAAGATCGGCACCACGCCCACGCAACCAGGAGATCGTCCGGTGAAACGCATGAACGTGGAGAGCATAAAGATTGTTCCGCGTGACTCGGTGAAGTAAGAGACTTCGATTTACAGACGCGGATGAGGCGAAGGCTTCATCCGCGTTTTTTATGAACACAACCGAACTCCAACAACTCGCGCAACTGCTCGTCGCACTTGGTTGTCCGGCGGACAAATCTGCAGAGATGGCCGCGCAACTGGACAAGCGCGCCGCGCAGCTTGCCGACGCGAAGGGCCGCACGCATGCCGAAGCGTTGGCGCATCTGTTATCGTTGATGAAGCAAGGCTGGGCTGCGAACAAGGCTTGAAGTTTTGGGGCGGTTGGCTACTCTCACGGCGGTTGCGTGCTTAGCTCAGTGGTAGAGCATTACCTTCACACGGTAGGGGTCGCAGGTTCGAAACCTGCAGCGCGCACCATCTTCAAACTGATCCTACTCCCTCACCGCAAGTAATCCATCAGCGAGAGACTCATCGCGCGCGCGCCGCTTTGGAGTGCGGCTTGGTAAGCCGTTTGTGTCTGATTCAACTTCACCATGGTTTGCGCGAGGTCGGCATCCACTTCTTTGGAGACCTGACCCTCAATGGCGAGGCCGCGTTCCCGCACCAATGCGTCCGTCGCTTCGAGGCGCGCTTGGATGGCGCCATTGGAACTGATGTGATACAGGATGTTTGATTCGTCGTTGGCAAGATTGCCGCGATCCACGGCTGCGACAGCGGCGATGTTGCCTGAAAGGAGATTGTTTTGTAGTGAGATGAGATGGTTGAACAAGTCTGCGCCAGAGCGGCTGTCGCTGACCAGTCCACGCGCGCCTGCGCCGGTGTTGTTCTCGCCGGAAGTTTGCGAGGTGAGGGTGACGCCTTCGGAGATTTCTGTCTCCGCGAGCGAGATGTTTCCCTGATAGGTGACGCTGGTGACGTTGTTGTTGGCGTCGAGCGTCATCACGAACGGTGGTCGGTCTGCCATGGTGCCGCCAAAGATCGAGTCGCCTCGATTGGTGGCGTTCATGATGTGAACGGCCTGCTTGATCATTTCGGCGATTTCCTTGGCGAAGAACTGGAGTTCCTCCGGCGATTTCAAGTCATCCACCTGCGTGGCGATTTCTCCGGCGCGATCTGTCAGCGTCTTGATCCCTTTGATGCCACTGAAGGAAGCCTGCGCCAGTTCGAGTTGGCGGGCGATGTTGCGGGAGTATTGACCCGTGGAACTGAACTCTGAGTTGAGGTCCAGCGCGCGGCGGAGTGAGACGGGATCATCCTCCGGCAACCGGACGCGCTGGCCGGTGGCGGCCTGGCTTTGCAACCGCGCCTGACGCACGGCGAGGTTGCCGAGCTGGTTGATGAGCGTGTCGGAGAATGAGTTGGCGGATACGCGCATAGTTTAATGATTCAGTTTAACGCTTCATGTTCACCAACGTCTCAAGCATCTCATCCACGGTGGTGATCAATCGCGCAGAGGCTTGGAACGCTTTTTGGAATCGCGTGAGATCGGTCATCTCCTCGTCGAGCGATACGCCGCCGATGGAATCCCGCTGACTGAGCAACATCTTGTCCACGGTGTCTTGATTGGCGAGGTCGTTGTTCACGGTCGAAAGTGCCTGACCAAATGTGGCCACCGTCTGGCCGTAAGCCTGCGTCAACGTCTGCCCGAAAATAAACTCAACCTGCGACAACTGCGCGAGCTGGAGGGCGACTTGGTTGTCGCCCGTGGCGCCGTTCACGCCGGACGCCTGGATCAAGGACGGATCGTTCACCAGGTTCGTGTTCACACCAATCGTGGCGGCGTCTGCCCCGGTGAAAAATTGCGCGCCCGTGCTGCCGCTCAAGCTGAAGCCTGCGGCGTGTGTCACGTTGACCTGCGCGATCAGGATGTTGGCGATGTTGTTGATCGAGGCGCGGACATCTTCGAGCGCCACATCGCGGGCTTGGATCGTCCCCTGGATGCTGCCGCCTTTGATGTCCAAAAACGCATCGGTGCTTTCAGCGCGGATGTAGGTTTTGTTTCCGACCTGATAGGTTTCCACCGTCTCGACCACCTGATTGTTGGTGATCATGTCCACACCAGCGATGGCGACATTGATCGCGCCGCCTGATCCGTTGGACAAATCCAGTTTCACAAATTTCGCCAGCTTCTCGATCTCAGCCTGGCGCATATCACGAAGGTCGTTGGCTGGGCCGCCCGAGACGGCTTCCATGCGGGTGATCTTGTCGTTGAGCGACGCGATGTTGGCGAGAGCTTGATTCACCGTGATCACCTCGGAATCAATCGTCTGATTCAACTGATTCGAGAGCGAGCCGATGCGTGAATCCAGTTGGCGGAATTGGGATGCAAGCCCCTCGGCTTTCATCATCAACGTCTGGCGTTCAGCCATCGAAGTGGGATTGGCGGAGAGACTTTGGAACGCGTTGAACAAAGCACTCAAGCTGTCCGCAAGCCCGTGGCCACCGCCTACACCTTGAGCCGCCGTAGCGCCTTCTGCTCCGGTCGCCATGCGATCAATCTGCGTGCCGAGCGCGGCCTGCGCGTACTGCAACGCCGTTTGCTGCGCTTGCAACATCCCGTGCGTGCTGGCCTCCGTTTGAATCTGACTATCCAAGATCGCATTCCGCATGGAAACAATGCTGACGGCTTCCGCACCCGTGCCTTGCGGGCCGACCTCGCTCTGGACGGTGATGGACGTGGAGATGGCGACGCGTTGGCGGGCGTAGGCAGGATTGCTGACGTTGGCGAGGTTTTGCCCCGCTACTTCAACACCAGCCCGTTGCACGCCCATTGAGCGCGCTCCCATGTTTAATACGCCAAAGAGTCCTAACATAATTATCCAATCGCTTGATACATCGCGTGTGCCGGGAAGTTTCCTCCGGTCACACTGCCGTTGCCGGAATAAACCGGGCTTCCGCTGCCGGGCAAAAGATTGCCGAGCAACCGGCTCATCAACTCCAGCGAACGACACAGCAACAGATGATTCTGCCGCGAGCGTTGATGGATGCGACCGAGTGATTCGTTGTTCTCCTGCACGAGTGCGGTGACGAGCGGACGATAATTCACGGGCAGCTTGGGGATGATCTCGGCGAACGTCGCGTCACTCGCGAACCCGAGTGTGCGGGCGACTTCCGCCTGCGCTTCGATGCGTGTCTTGCGCGTCATCTGCATCGCCTGGCTCTGGACTTCGATCCCGGCGGTGGCTTCGAGAAGGCTCTCGGATGCGCGCGTCATCACATGATCCTGTTGTTGGTCGAGACGCGCGAGCATCTCGCCGTACTGCTGCAATTCCTCACGTAATGCGTGGATCAATTTTTCTAGTGCTTCGTTCATGGTTTAAGGTGGAGTGGGACAGCGCTTCCAGCCTGTCCGGGTTGTAGTGGGACAGCGCGTCTCGCCTGTCCGGGTGAGGGGACGTGTTGAGAAAAAGTTGTCGCGCTTGAAGCTTGGGGAAGGACAGGCGAGACGCCTTGTCCCACTTCGCCAGCGTCGTGATCGGTTTTTAATTCGTGTTGCAATTGTTTCGCCAGACTCCGCGCCAGCCCAAAAGAGCCTGAGCGGCTGATGCTGTCGGCCAGCGTGTTCGTCACCATGTCCTTGTAGATGCCGTCCGAAGACGACTCCGTATCCGCTTCTGATGCGAAAAGTTTCTTGGTGGCGTCCGTGAGAATCTGCCGAAGCATCACGGCTTCGAACTCGCGGCTCACTCTCTCCACTTTTTGCCGTTCGCTGACGTGCGAATTGCCAGCCAGCTTCTCGATCTGAAGATCGGCAGCGGCGATGTTTGGTTTGAGGACGGAGATTTCCATTTCAGTTCAACATCAGCGCATGATGAGTTCAGCCTGCAATGCCCCCGCCTGTTTCATGGCTTGAAATATCGCCATCATGTCGCGCGGCGTCACTCCGATGGCGTTCAACCCGGCGGCCACCTTTTCAATCGTCGGCATCTCCGGCATTACCATGAAGCGAGCCTTTGTCTCGGCCACGCTCGTGTCGGTGCGCGTGGTGACTGCGGTGGATCCGGTCTGGCTGAATGCACCCGGCTGCGACACTTCGTCCGTGTTGGCGATGGAGATGGTCAGCTCGCCGTGTGACACGGCGCACGGCGCGATGCGGATGCGCGTAGTGGCGACAATCGTGCCGGTGCGTTCGTTCACGATGATGCGGGCGGGAACGTCCGGTTGCACTTCGATGGCTTCGACCAGTGAGATGAATTGCACGGGAGATTTCTCGTGACCTTCCGGCACACGGACGCGGACGGAAGTGGAATCAACCGCCTCCGCGCTGTTCGTGAACACCAGATTCACAGCCGTGGCCATTCGCGCTGCTGAAGTGAAGTCCGGTTCGCGCAGGAGCAGTTCGACAAAATTATTCCGCACGATCTCAGTGGGAATCTCGCGTTCCACCAAAGCACCCCCAGAAATCTGCGCCACCGTAGGATGATTCTTCTGCACGCTGCCGCCGCCGTTGCCGCCGATGAACCCGCCGACAGCGACCGTGCCTTGCGCCACGGCATAAACTTTTCCATCCGCGCCCATCAACGGCGTCTGCAACAGCACGCCGCCCTGTAATGACTTCGCATCACCGAGAGCCGAGATGGTCACATCGAGTCGCGTGCCGTTCTTCACGAACGCAGGAATCTCGGCGGTGATCATGACTGCGGCGACGTTCTTGGAAGAGAGAGCGGCGGCGGGGACATTGACGCCGAATCGTTGAAGCATGTTCGCCACGCTTTGAATCGAGTAGATGGGATTCTTGTCACCGTCTCCCGCGAGTCCTGTGACGATGCCGTAGCCGACGAGTTGGTTCTCTCTCGCCCCGGCGATCATCGTCAGGTCTTTGACGCGTGAGCCAGCGGCAAACGATTCTGCGGAGAAACCCAGCAGGCAGAGGATCGAGATGATTGAGACGCGCAGAAACGAACGGACCGCGAGCGGTCCCTCGCTCGCAGCGCGCAGCCAGCCAGAGAGGCATTGGATAACTCGTGAGCGGTTTCCTCTATCCACGCGCTGCGGACGAGGGACCGTCCGCAGTCCGGGCACTGATGTGTTGGCAACAAGTCGCATGATGTTCGGTTCAGAACGGAGTGACTTTTTCCCAGACGCGCGTGAACCAGCCTTTGCGCTGATTGTCGGTGATGGTGCCGGTGGAGACATATTTGATCGTGGCGTCGGCGATGTTGTAGCTGTAAAGCGTGTTGTTCGGCGCGATGTCTTCCACGCGCACCACGCCGCGCAGCACCGCTTCCTGGGTCTCACCGGCGAACGATGTCGAGCGACGCCCTTCCAGCACGAGATTGCCGTTGGGCAAAACATCCATGACACGAACAGTGATCTTGGCGGTGATCTTTTCCGAGTTGCTGATCTTGCCGCCGCCGTCGAAGTCCTGGCTGGCGGTAAGATTCAACGCGGGGAACTGACCGTTCTTGGTCAACAATCCACTCGCCGCCGGGCTGTAAAGAAACTTGGCGATGCTGGCATCAATGCTGGATTTTTTTGCCGTGGAAGTGGTGTTGTCCTTGGATGCCGTGTTGTTTTCCTGAACGAGAATCGTGACGAGATCGCCAACGGCACTCGCGCGTTTGTCAGCGATGATGGCCTTGGAGGAATCCGCCTTCCACAGCGATTGAGCCTGAAGCGTAAGTGTCGTGGTCAATAGAGCCGCGCAAAAAACTCCGCGAACGAGTCGCGTTAGGATTCTGGATTTTGAATTATCAGAGAGTGACATGGATGGTTTCCTCATTTTGAACTTTTCCTCGGAACTCGCGTTTCGATTTTAGGTTGCGGATACGGATGGTTTGACCGGGCAGACCGTCTTCAAGGATTTCGACTTTGACCGAAAGCGTCAGCGCGCCGTCAGTGACGATGGCGTCGGCGATTTTTCCGCGATGAACAATCGGACGCAGGCGAAGCGAACGCGACGTGAGTGCCATTCCAGCGGGAATGTTTTCGCTGAGTTCAAGAAATGGATTATCGAGTTCGACGGTCGCTACCGCATCGCGGAGTGCCAGCATGTCGCGGCGTTCGCGGGAAAGTTCGGCATCGCGCACCAACTGGCCGCGCTTGAGTGCGGAACTCGCCACATAAACCTCGCGCCAGATGTTTGCCGTGACAGGAATCTGCCATGTGCCCACGAGTTCATCTCCGGCAGGGAGCGGGACAGTGCATCTTGCCTGTCCTTGGTTCGCGGAGTTGTGTTCAAGATTGGTGGAGGCTTCTGACGTTTGGGGATGGACAGGCGAGACGCGCTGTCCCACTACGGCAGTGCGAAGCTCGAAGCGCGCAATAAAGTTCGCCGTCACACCAGCGGTTGGAAGGTCGAGCAACTTCACCGTGAGCGGTTCATCCAACACGATGGCGGCGGGGACTGGACGCGAGAAACGCAGTTCGAGTTCGCCGCGATCCTTCACGTAGTTTTGTTGCAGTGATGTGACGAGCAATTCCTTGATCTCGGATTCCGTGAGCGTGCGCGTGCGGCGGGAAATTTTGACCTGCGCCGCGCCGCTCCAGTTCGTGCTGACGAGTTCGGGTGCGGACTGCTGGAGCAGGTCGTTGATTTGCGCCGTGGTGAATGTCACGGCACGATTGGCGACCGGCGCGGGTGCGAGGCGGATATGGGGAGTTTCCGCCGTCGCACCGGCGACGATCTGGTCCAAATGGATTCCCGTCGCGTCCACTTGTACTGCGGGGAGCAGTGACCACCCAAGTGGCTCGACCGCCGCAGCGGCGGTGAGCGCAAGGCCTAGTGACAGGCAGGGTTGGCAGAGGAATTTTGCGACGGGAAATTTCATCAGCGTAGGAGGTTATTGCTGAGTTGCATCATTTCGTCGGCGGCTTGTACCGCCTTGGAGTTCACTTCGTAAGCGCGTTGCGCCACGATGAGATTCACCATTTCTTCGACGACTTTGACGTTCGACATTTCGAGAAAACGCTGTTGCAGATCGCCGAAGCCTGACTCGCCGGGATTGCCTGCCTCAGCAGTGCCGGAGGCGAGCGTCTCGCGATACAAGTTGCGCCCCATGCTTTCGAGGCCGGACGGATTTGCGAATCGCACGAGTTGCACGCGGAAGGATTGACTGCCGTTCGCGCCGGTGGTCGTGACTTCACCGCTGGACGCGATGGAGATGTTCGTTGTGCCAGAAGGGATGGGCTGGAATCCACCTTGCAACACAAGTCCGTCGCTCGTGGCGATCCGTCCATCGGACATCTGCTTGAACGCACCGTCCCGAGTGAACGCGCGCGAGCCATCGGGAAGTTGCACTTCAAAGAAACCGTCGCCCTTGATCGCGACATCGAGCTGCGCACCTGTGTTCGTGAGTTCGCCTGTGGTGAAAATCTTGGAAGTGGAGACGAGGCGCGAACCGTGGCCGATCTGGACTCCGGTGGGAACGGTGTTGCCGCCGCCCGCATCTGAACCCGCAGCGCGCTCCGTGGAATAGAGCAAATCCTGGAACTCCGCCTTGTTCTTCTTGAAGCCCGTGGTGCTGACGTTCGCGAGGTTGTTCGCGATGACGTCGAGATTCGTCTGTTGCGACTGCATCCCGGCGGCTGAAGAATAAAGTGCGCGTAACATGGTTCAGTAAATCAGTTCGGGTTGCCCAGTTCGGAAATCGCCCTGCTCATGCGGTCGCTGTGAACCTGCATGATCTTTTGGTTCGCCTCAAAACTTCGCATCACACCGATGAGACTCGACATTTCGCTGACGGCGGACGTGTTGGCGGCTTCGAGGAAGCCGGCACGCAGAGAATTACTCGGCACTTCCACGGGCTGCATACCGGGGTTGTTGTTGGCGAAATGTCCGCCACTGATCTGTGTGAGAAGCTCCGGCTTGTTGAAATCCACAACCTTGAGTTTGCCGCGCACATCCGCGCCCTGGCTGATCTCGCCCGTGGCCGAAATGGAGATCGGCCCGCCGGTTTTCGTATCAATCTGGATCGGCCCGCCCTCGCCGATCACAGCGAAACCCTGCTTGGTGACAAGTTGACCGGACGCGTTCACATGGAACTCGCCATCACGCGTATAAGCACTCGCGCCGCTGGGCAACTGCACTTCAAAGAAACCTTTGCCATCAATCGCCACATCCGTGTTCACGCCCGTCTCGCGGAGTGACCCTTGGGAAAAATTCGTGGAAGACGACGCGCGCGGCATGTTGTATTGCACGCGGCCATCCGGCACAGCCTGCGACATGATGCCGGACTGCACCGCATCGAAACTCATGTCCTGCTTCTTGAAACCGGGGATCGAAGCAGACGCGAGGTTCTCTGAAATGACTTCCTGCCAGCGCGCATTGGCACTCATCGCGGCGGCAGCTTGATACAAACTTACATTCACAGCGGTTTGCCTAGCAGCGTCAGTGCCACAAGGAAAACATGCGTGTTTGCAGGGGTTTCGTCGCAGGCCTCGCGGTCACCGGGGAAAAATTTGCCGGGTTGCCTCGGTCAACGGAGAAAAAATTTCCCAGTGGTGATTCTGGTGGCGGACGGGAACGGGGAGAGAAATCTCCAGATCAACGTGTCGGCGATGTCCTGACTCGATGACTCAAGAAGTGCCTAGTATCCCAGCGTTGCGTTTTCCTGAGTTGGCAACGCTGCTTCATCCGGGTTTAATTTGGGCATGTCGAACTCAAAGCCGCGCGCCAATCAACCCATCGTCCCCCAGGTCTCACTCGAAACCTGGAAGGCATTGCTCGCGGCGGCGGATGAGTTCAGTCGCCTCGCGCCGTGGGTGTGGATGCATGATTCATACATCGTGGGGTTGCGACATCCGGTCACCAAGGAGGTGTTGCTCTCTTCCATTCTCGGACGGATGAAGACGATGTTCGCGCTGTTGGTTTATCGTGGTGACACGGGACATCGCTGGTTGTTGAACACGATCATGAACGATGGCGATCCGGGTGGATTGGAAGGGGAAGATTCCGCGTTCGAGCAGGACGCGGTGAAACTGGAGTTCACCCGCAAGCAGGAATTGTTGAAGGAAGATCGCGCGGTGTTGGAATCCGCTGGTTATTCACCCGTCGTCAAACGCGGCAGTGTCTGGCCACAATTTCGCAGTCTCGTATCCGGCGGTTACCCTTGGCACATCTCGCAGGCGGAGGCGGAGATGATGTTGTATGCGCTGCCGCGCGTGGCCGCCGCCGCCAAACTGATGCGGGAACATCCAGAAATTTGGGATACGCATCTGGAGGGCGACATCGCTTTCGTGCCGGATGATTTTGATCCGGCTGCCGGTGAATTGCGCGTGGATCAACTCGATTGGCATCCGATGATTCCGCCACCTGAGACGATGCCGGAGCTGGTTGCGTTTGATGACGCGACGAACGCGCGATTGTTGAAGCTGCCGAAGGCGAAGGGATTTCACCTCGAACTCGATCTGTCCTACGGCAACATGGCGGTGGCTTACGAGGATCGTCCACGCTTTCCCAAGATGGCGATTGCGGTGGATCGCGCGTCGGGATTTGTGGGCGGCGTGCGTTTGAGCGAACTCAACGATCCTGATGGCGCGGCAACGCTGGGAGCGGTGCTTCTGAATGCGCTCACAGGATCGGGACATCGCCCGGAAACGATCCGCGTGCAGCGCACACGCGTGGCGATGATGTTGTCCCGCGTGGCGAAGGATTTGGAGATTCCCGTGCATCAAGACCCGGAGTTGGACGAATTGAATTTCGCCCGGGAGAGTTTGCAACAACGGTTTGATCATGGACGGTGAAATGAAATGGTTACAAAATAAATCAACTACTCAATAAACCAGACACCTATGACTGAACCTGACGAATTCCCGCCTATTACGCTGAAGGCCGATGACAAGATCGGCGTGTATTTTCTTTGTGACGAAAATGGCGCGGATGATTTGCGCGATTGTTTGAAAGGTGACGAGGTGAAGTTCTTGATCAATCCGTCCGAGGGGGCGCATCTGGCGGAGGCTGACAAGGTGCTGTTCGCATTGGGCAGGGTGCATCCGCGCTTCGTGGCTGAAGTGCTGGAAGGCATGGGGGAAGAAGTGCTGATGGATCCTGCGGTGGTCATTCCGGAAGATCTTTATCAACCGCCGGTGAAGCAATTGCTCTCACTCAGCGAGCCGAAGAGCGACAAACGGTCAAACTATGCGGCGATCGGGATTTCATCGGCAGACGTGCCGGACTTGATCCGCATGGCGAGCGACAAGCTGTTGCATGAAGGGCCGGAGGATAGTCCTATTGTCTATGCGCCAGTTCACGCATGGCGGGCGTTGGGTGAATTGCGCGCACCGGACGCCATCGCACCGCTCGTCGAGCTTTTTCCACGGGTTGATGATGCTTTGGATGATTGGATCGGCGAAGACTTGCCACGTGTGTTGGGAGATTTTGGCGCGGCGGCCATCGCACCAGTGTCCGCATATCTGGCAGACGCCACGCGCGGTGAATGGTCACGCGTGATCGCCGCCAAAACATTTCGTTACATCGGCAAGTCCCATCCGGAATTACGGAATGAGTGTGTTGCTGTGTTGAGCGCGCAACTGGAACGGTTTGCTGAACAATCGGAAACGGTCAATGCATTCCTGATTTCGCCGCTGATAGATTTGAGAGCAATTGAATCCATGCCGCTCATTGAGCGTGCGTTTGCTTCCGGGCGGGTGGACGAGACGGTGGACGGAGACGTTGAAGATGTTCAAATTGAACTTGGCCTGAAGAAACACCGTGAACATCCGCGCAAGCCAAACAAGTTGACGATCATGGGAGATCAATTGCGCGCGACATTCGCAGCAGCGGGGATAACTCTGCCGAATGCGGACGAATTCTTTTCCAAGCCCGAAGATGAGTTCACAGAGGTGGAAGACTATGCCCGTGAACAGGATTATGAAGCACCTGCCCATTCCCTGCCCTACATCGCTCCACCCAAGATAGGTCGCAACGATCCCTGCACCTGCGGCAGCGGGAAGAAGTTCAAGAAGTGTTGCGGCGCGTAGTGGTTGGTTCAAATTTCCCATCTGACTTGTAGGCGACGAGGTAACGAGTCGAACCGTAAAGTTCACGACTCGTTACCTCGTCGCCTACAATTTCACAACAGCACTCTGCTACAGCACTCTGCTACGGTTAGTTCGCCACCGGCACAAACAGTTTCCGGTTGCTGTCGTTCTGCGGATCGTCGGGGCGGGGATAATCGCGCCAGAGCCAACGGAGCATTTCGGGCAGCATCGCGCCGCCTTGTTTGTTCGAGTGCGTACCGATGCCCCAGCAGTAATTCACGTCGTAACCTTTCTCCGTCAGCGCGGCGACCATCAATCGGTTCTGCGCGTGCCAGTCCCACTTCGGATCATACTCGCCGCCGCGACGCCGACCGCGATTGTCGTTCAGCCCGTCTTGCAGAAAGATGCGAATGGGTTTGCGTTCGCTCTGGCGGACGAGTTCAGGATACGCATGTCCACCACGGATGTTGGTGAAGCTGCCGATGGTGCTGAGAACCTTGCGAAATTGATCGGGTCGCTGCCACGCGACGGTGAACGCGCAGATCGCACCACTGCTCGCGCCGCCGATGGCGCCGTCATCGGGGTTCTTGGAGATGTTGTAATCCTTTTCCAGTGCGGGCAGAAGTTCGTTGACGATCAACTTGGCGTAGTTGTCGTTCAATTCGTTGTATTCGGTCGCGCGGCCATTGATGCCATCGCCCCAGTTGGTGGAACTGGATTCCGGTTGCGTGGGCAACCGACCGGGATTGATGAACACGCCAAGCGTCACAGGCATCTCGCGGCGATAGATCAAGTTGTCGAACACATACGGCACGCGATAATCGCCGTTGGTTCTCACAAACGCCTGACCGTCCTGAAAGATCATCAGGCTGGCTGGCTTGGTACGGTCGTATTGCGCGGGGACATAAACCCAATAGTGCCGCGTGGTGTTGGTGAAGACATCGCTCGCCAGCGTGAGCGGCCCGATGATTTTGCCCTTGGGCACACCATCGTGCGGCGCGGAATCCGGGCCGAGCAGATAGACATCGTCAGTCGGCGCGGCGACGACTTTGAGAGCGAGCAGTGCGATGAAAGCAATCGAGAGAACACGCTGTTGAAAATAATTCTTCATGGTTGAGATGGCGATTGTTGCGCGCAGAGCAAACAAACTTACGGCGGTTGAAGCAAGAGCATCTGTGGGAAAACTCCTGGCGAAACTGCTGGCTTGTCGCGTGTCTGGAAGCGAGTTAATTGTATCTCCGTGAACACGACGGAAGAAAACTCTGAAGCCAGCCAGCACCGGCTTGAACTCGCGCGGCAGGCGTTCAAGGATTTTTATGGGCAGTGCTTCTGGTCTTCGGATCCAAATCATGTGGTTCAAGAGGCAGACCTGCCTTGGATCATCCGCAATCTCCG
>JANNAO010000086.1:0-5836 GCA_031384405.1 Verrucomicrobiota bacterium
GCAGTGCCCGTGTTGACCTGACTGCGGACGACTGCTTTGCCCGCGTAGATGAGTTCATCGCGCAGCTTGATCTGAAACGGCGAGAGCACTTCCGACGTTCGCAACACGACCGAAAGATCGTAGCTCTCAAACACCGCGAGTTGCCGCGTGACGCGCAAGAGCGGCAGATGAAACTCCACACCAAGACTGTTGCTGGTGGTGGCGATCATCTCCTGCACTTCGCCACCCGCCAGACCGGTCATCGTGTTGGAAGAGTTGCTCATCGTTTCTCAAAAGCGGATTCCAACGGTCATCAATACGGCGTGGCTGACGAAGTCGTAAGTGCCATCGGCATTGCTGAAGGTGAAGACGGGAGAAGAAGGCGTGCTGCCCGTCACCGTGTGAGCTTCGCCGAGGCCCAGTTGATACGCGATGTCCCACTCGAACTTGCGACCCTTGCAGCCAGTGCCAATGCTGAAAAAATGTCGGTCAACATCAGCGATCAACGGCGTGTAGTACGCGTCCGGGACAGAACTCTGGTTGAACACGTAGCCCGCGCTGATTTGCCAGCCATTGTCGAACTCCCGCGTTAAACCCGCTGAGAAAATCCAGCTCGATTTCCAAAACATGTTCAACGGGTAATCTTGCAGCAAAGGCAAACCGGGATCGGCGTAATGATGGATCGTCACCTGATCCACGAGACTCCAGTCCGTGTAGTCCGCGTTAACTTCGAGATTCCACTTCGGCGTTGGTCTCCATGAAATCCCTCCCGCCACGGTCATCGGAAAATCAAATCCCATCTCAGCGTCTCTTATTGCACGCGGAGGGAAAGGTGCTCGTTCAATGTCAGTTTCGCCCTGCAACAAGAAATGAGTGGGACTGCGATACGTGACGCCGATGGAAACCGTCTCGTGCGGTTGCCAAAGCAGCCCCAAATTGTAGCCCACATTCCATCCGTCACCCGTGAAGCGAAACGTGTTCGGTTGCGACAACGGGGGCGGCGTCTCACGCAATCCCCGACGAAGATGCAACTTGGCGTAATCCACCATCGCCCCGCCCGCGATAGACAACCCCGGCAGAATTTTCACCGACAGCACCGGATTGAATCGCAGATAGGTCAACTCACTTTTTGAGGCCACAGAATAAAACCCCGTGTCATCCGGCCATTCCAAACCCAGCCCATACGGGGAATACGATCCGAACCCGAAAGTGAACGGCGTGTCTTTGATCTCGTGAGTGAAGAAGAGTTGTGGAGCGGCAGCCGTGTTTTGTTTTACGTGATACGTGTTGCCACTGTTTGGCGCGGTGTCGGGCGGTTGAAACGTGGGATCAAAATAAATGCCGTAGATTCCGGAGCGAACTTGATCGCCCTCAAGCTGGCTGATTCCCGCAGGGTTGTAATAGACGGCAGACGCGTTATCCGCCGTCGCCACAAACGCCTCGCCTCGCGCGGTGGCAAACCCGTCCTGACTCACGAGGCGCATGCCGTTGGCAAACGCCGCCCCACTCGCCAGGCAAAACACAAGCCCCAGCGAAAGCGCAAAAAAACCGTTTCGGTATCCAAACATATCGTGATAACGCACAACTCGACTGACGAACCCAGTTCCAAATGGGAAAAGCGAGCAAATGCCCCTCAGATTCAGCAAGTTCTTAACCGCATTGCGCGCGTCCCGGAAAATCCAACAGCCCTTTATCTTTTCGCCGACAATTCCGCCCTGCCTGTCCTGATTCATGTCACGTCTGCCCAAAACTGACATGTGTTTTCTTTACTTTGAACGAGCGAGAGGCAAACTCGCAACGTGAAAAGTTTGCGCCACTTCACAGTTTGTTTTTATCTGCTCGTCATTTTGGGTGTCAACCAGATGCATGCAGCCTTCAACTCTCTCTACATTTTCGGTGACGGAGCATCCACCACCACCGCCAACACGTATCCCGGTTACTACGGCCAACGCTTCTGCAACGGTCGCGTCTGGGTGGAAGTGCTGGCTCAATGGCAAAACCTCACCTACCAACCCTCCAACAACCTTTCTTACTACGGCCATTACAGCCAAATCCTGACAAACAGTGCCAATTCTTTTGTCGCTCCAACTGATGCCAGTAACGCACTCGTCATCGTCTGGGTTGCCGATGCCGACATCGTCAACAACATGGCCAATGGTGCATTCGGCCCGCCATACGACAACAGCAAGCTCTCTATCTGGACCAATTCCCTCAACCTATCCATCACCAACCACACCGTCGCGATCCAGACTTTCTACAACAAAGGCATCCGCACCCTCGTCATGCCGAACGCAGTGGACATCACCAAAGTCCCCGCGTTCGCCGCGAACAGCACAGCAGGAAAAGCCTTCATCCGCCAGCGTACTATTGAGTTCAACAATCGCTTCACGCACATTCTTAGCAACGCTGTCGCAACGCTCCCGGACTTGAAAATTGTTCAACCGGACGTTTTCACTCTACTCGACAACATCTACTCCAACCCCACCAATTTTGGATTGATATTTCCCCCGTTGAACGAATCGCACACCGCCCTTGGTCAGGGCTTCACGGTGCTGAATGGCCCAGGCGCGAACTTCATGTTTTGGGACGATCTCCATCCCACCGCCAAGTTTCAAATGTACATCGCAGACCGGGCGCAGCAGTTGCTCTCTCCAGCCAGAATCAGCGACACAATGTCAGTGAACACGAGCAATCAATTGAGCATGGCAGACCTCCCCGTCGGCAGAAACGGCGTGGTCGAGGTCAGCACCAACTTCCTCAACTGGTCCACCACCGCCAACATCACCTCCACAAATTTGAACCAATCCGTTCTCGTCAACGCGCCCGGCGACCACGGATTCTATCGCCTGCGCTTTCCATTCCTCTGGTCATGGCCGTGATTTCTGACACGCTTCCCTGAACAACGCATGGCGCATCGAGATTTCAACAACACCGAGCAGGCATTCAATCTCCTGCCCGCTCTCGGCGATCTCCTGCAACCTGAAACCATTGCCGTAGATTCGCTCGGACAGATTCTCTCGGCTTCACCTGAAGCGGAAAAACTCCTCAGCCTCGGTGCGTCAGCAAAGTTGCCCGCCACGCTCCAACAACTCATCCAAAAAACCGTCGCCTCCAAACAGCGCGTTGTTGTGCCTGAACTTCAGATTCAATCCGGCATCGGCCCGGCCAGCAAATTTCACGTCAGCGTCCTGCCGCTCGCCATTCCCGGCCAAGACCTGTTCATCATCACGCTCACCAACGTCACCGGCCTCGCGCGACTCCGCCAAAGCGTCGAACGCCTGGATCGCCTCGCCACCATCGGCACGTTGTCCGCCAGCATGGCGCACGAGATCAAGAACGCCCTCGTGGCCGTGAAAACATTCGTTGATCTGTTGCTCGAAAAAAACAAGGACGCCGAACTCGCCGAGATCGTCGGACGCGAGATGAGCCGCGTGAACAACATTGTTCGCCAACTCCTGAAGTTCGGCAGTTCCACTCCGCCCACCCGCGCGCGCGTTCAGCTTCACGACGTTCTCGAACACTCGCTCCGCATGGTGCAGCATCAGCTCGACGGCAAACTCATCTCGCTCAACCGCTCCTTCAACGCCACCCACGACGCCGTCCACGGAGACAATCATCAGCTCGAACAAGTCTTCGTGAATTTGTTCCTCAACGCCGTGGACGCCACCGGAGCGAACGGCTCGCTCACCGTTCACACAGAATTTTTGCCCACAACGCCGCACGACATCGCGCCGCCTCAACGCGCGGGCCAACCCCACGTCCGCATCACCGTTGCCGACACCGGCGCGGGCATCGCACCTGAAAATTTGGATCGCCTCTTTGAACCGTTCTACACCACAAAGACCAACGGCACCGGCCTCGGCCTTCCCATCACGCGCAAAATCATTCACGAACACGACGGACTCATCACCGTCGAGAGCAAACCCAATCGCGGCACGACCTTCAGCATCGTTCTACCCGCTGGCACTCACACTGATTGACCGGCCATGAGCCGCCACTTCCGCATCGCCATCCTCAGCGACGTCCACTACGCAGGCCCGATCGAAGGTGCCGAAGGCGATGACTACGAACATCGCGTCATCAAGAATCCCATCACCCGTTTTTTGCTACGCCAATATCGCCTCAACGTCTGGCTGCGGCATCCGCTTCAACAGAACGGCCAGTTGGATCGCTTCATCGCGGATGTTCCCGAAGTGGATTACGCCATCGCCAACGGAGATTACTCCTGCAACACCGCCGCACTCGGATTGAGTGCGGATGGCTCGATGGAAAGCGCGTCCGAGTGCATTGGAAAACTTCGCGCGAAGTTTGGCGACAAACTTTATCTCAGTTTCGGCGATCACGAACTCGGCAAACTCCGCCTCATGGGAACGCGCGGCGGATTGCGATTGGAAAGCTGGCGGCGCGGCATCGAACAACTCGGCATCCGATCGTTCTGGAAGATTGAACTCGGCAACTATGTGCTGCTCAGTTGCGCCTCCACACTCGTCGCCCTGCCCATATTCGCCAGCGACATGCTTCCCGACGAACGCAGCAGATGGGAGAAACTTCGCGAGGAACATTTCGCCGAAATCCGTGCCGCGTTCTCAGCATTGCGACCGGGACAACGCGTCTTGTTCTTCTGTCACGACCCGACCGCGCTGCCGTTTCTGTGGCGCGACGACATCGTGCGCGCGAAGATTTCGCACATCGAACAGACCATCATCGGCCACCTCCACTCCAATCTTTTCCTCCGCATCAGCCAGATTCTTTCCGGCGTGCCGGTGATGGAACGCTTCGGCCCATCATTCCGCCGCATGAGCGCGGCATTGAACGAAGCGCGACACTGGAAACCGTTTCGCGTCAGACTTTGTCCCTCGCTCGCGGGCATCGAACTGCTCAAGGACGGTGGTTACTACACGGTCGAACTGGACGAAGCAGCGAAGACGCCCGCGAAATTTTTATTTCACCCGCTCAAACGGTGACGTCCGTTACGCCAACACCTACGCACCGACACTTCAAGCGATGTTCGCCCGTGATTTGCATTTCGTGAGACCATCGCACAGCCGTTGATGGAGCTTTACTGACGAGGCGAATGCGACAAAATGCTTCGCAAGCAATCATGAAAATAAACCGTCTCACTTCATCTTCAATCGTCGCACTCGCCCTGCTCAGTCTGATTTTTATGACGGGTTGCACGACCATCTACAACGCCACCATGGAAGGCGTGTTCGGTTATGAGAAGCGGGAGTTGTTCAAGAAATCTGTCACGTCGCTTCAAGAGGAACAGAAGGATGCCCAGAAGGAATTCAAAGACGCGCTCACCCGGCTCAAGGAACTTTACGGCTTCAGCGGCGGCGAACTGGAATCCGTTTATGAAAAGGTGAAAAGTTCTTACGAACGTTGCGACGGCGAAGCCAAGGCCGTCCAATCGCGCATCGAGAACATGGAAGACCTCGCCAAGTCCATGTTCAGCGAATGGGAAAAGGAGATTCAGCAATACACGAATCCAAATCTCGCCGCGACAAGCCGCGATCAATTGCGCCAGACCAAGGATCGTTACGCGCAACTCTCAAGGACTGTCCGCGAAGCCGAGACCGCCATGCAACCCGTGCTTGGCCAGCTCAAAGACAATGTGCTGTTCCTGAAACACAACTTGAACGCCTCGGCCATCGGGTCGTTGCAGGGTGAAGCTGTTGGAATCCAGAAACAGATCGAACAACTGCTCACGCAGATGAACACGGCCATCGCCGCGTCGGACAGTTTCATCAAGACGCTGCCGAAGTAATTGCCGTTGGTGGGGCGAGGCTACTGACGAGCCGGCTCGCGAGGACGCTCGCCCCACCAACGGCGCGCCGCGCCCCACCTATCCAACCGC
>JANNAO010000110.1:0-3203 GCA_031384405.1 Verrucomicrobiota bacterium
ACCTACCAACGGCGCGCACGGAGTGACGTGCCCTACCACACCTCTCTGCACCACGCCATGAGTTCGCCACTGAAACTGATTTCAACCGACTTCGACGGAACGCTCCACGGCGATTTTGAACGCCCGGCCATACCGGAACGCTTCACATCGCTGATCGCGGAACAGCAATCGCGTGGCGTAAAATGGGTCATTAACACCGGGCGCGACATGTCGAGCTTGATGGAGGCCTTGGCGCGCGAGCACGTTCCCGTGCTGCCTGACTATCTGGTGCTCGTGGAGCGGGAGATTTACAAGCACGACGGCGTGCGTTACGCGCCGATTGAGCATTGGAATGCGGCGTGCAATCGCGATCACTCGGAGCTTTACGCGCGCGTGCGCCCGCAGGTGGCGGAGCTGATGGATTGGGTCAACGGCAGATTCAGCGCGACGGTTTATGAGGATGTGTGGTCGCCGTTTTGTTTGATCGCAGGGAACATTGCTGACGCGGATCAGATTCACGCGCGGCTGGATGAATTCTGCAAACCGTTCCCCGAACTCGCCGTGGTGCGGAATGATGTTTATGCGCGGTTCAGTCACATGAACTACAACAAAGGCACTGCGCTCGCCGAGTTATGCCGGATGCTGGGCGTGAAGGCTGATGAAGTGCTGGCCGCTGGCGATCATCTGAACGACTTGCCGATGTTGAAGACCGAACACGCGCGCTGTCTCGTCGCGCCGTCCAACGCAGTTCCGCAAGTCAAGGATGTGGTGAGAAGGCAGGGAGGCTTCGTGAGTGAACTGACCTGTGGTAATGGCGTGGCGGAAGGGATTGAGTATTACATCGGCGGACGGTGATGGATTGAGAGATGTTTTTACCCATCGTCCTCGTCGTCGTTCTCGTCCTCGTCCTCGGATTCCAACTAACAATTCGAGTAGGAGGACGAGTAGGAGGACGAGGACGAACCAACACGGAGCTTCTACCCAATTCTCACAACCCCCGCACACCAACCATCTGCTGCGTTTCCACGCACCAAACTTTAAGACTCAGGCAGCGATAGATGTCCACCGGACTCAGCGACGTGGTCTTGGGCGCTTGCAATTCAGGGATCGAGCGGATGACTTCCGGCAGGCGATAGAACGGAATCTTCGAGTTCAAATGATGGATGTGATGATAGCCGATGTTGGCCGAGAACCAGCCCATGATCGCGCTGGTCTTCATGCAGCTCGAAGATTCCAACGCCGCCTTCTCGTAAGTCCAACCTTCGTTGTCGGTGAACGACACTCCGGGGAAATTATGCTGCGCGTAAAACAGATACGAGCCGATGGCCGATGCGATGAACAGTGGCAGCACTAGCGTGAGCAACACAGCCAACAAGCCGCCGCCGAACAAGAACAACGCCGTGCCGATGGCTACATGCACGATGAACGCGATCAGGCAATCGAAGTGTTTCTTGGGATGGTTGAAAAACGGATAGATGACCATGCCGAACAGGAACACGAACACGTAACCGAACAGGATCGTCAGCGGATGACGCACGAACAGATACAGGCGGCGTTTGCCGGGCGAACTCTTGATGAAGTTATCCTTCGTCATGATCGGGAACGAGCCGATGTGCGAGCCGCGCAACTTGGAATTGTGGTTGTGATGATGGTTGTGCGACGCGCGCCAGATGCTGCTGGGACTGAGCGAGAGAAGCCCCACCCCGCGCATCAACCATTCGGCGAGCTGCGACTTCGGCAGGATCGCGTGATGTTGTTGATCGTGATAGATGACGAAGATTCGCAAGACCAACAAGCCTGTCAGCACACTGCAAGCAACCTTTGCGAGCGGATGAAAGTTCCAAATCGTTCCCACCACTGCTGCCGCGAGTAGCGTCAACGTCGAAAGAATCACCCACCAACTGCGGAGCGTGACATCATGCGCGAAGGGTTTCGTGGCGAGGATCAACTCAACCCCAGTGCGGACTGTGGCGGATGAGCGTGGAGTGTTGGACGCTCCGGGGCGGGGAGCGGTCAAAGTTTGTGCGACGGCAGACATGTGAGCGGAGGTTAGGCCATGCGCGAAAACCGTCAACCGATAATACACGGACAAACTCACCGCGCGTTCCCCAGCAACGTAATAGCTGGAAACTTTCGGCGGCTTCGCTACCGTCGAAACACATCCAATGACCCAAGCAACCGAAACGAATCCCGAGTTCAAAGCCATCAGCGGATGGCGGGCCGGGTTGCTCGCACTGGTCGCGACGGCGTGTTTCAATGTGGCTTACGCGCCAGCCCGATCAGAGCTGCTGGCATTCGCCATCGTGGGTTACGTCATCTGCCTCGTGCAACTCGCGCGGCTGCGGACTACGCAGTAATGTTTTTACATCGGGTTGGCGACAGGCTTCGCGTGCTTCGCACCGCAACTCGGATTCTTTTGGAATATCTTTGGCGCGGCGGCCATCGCGCTGTGGCTGGTGCTGGCGTTGTGGATCGCGCTGTTCGTGGTGCTCACGCATCTGGCCATCGTGACGCTTGGATTGAAACGCGCCGCGTTCCTCACGCCATTCTTCTGGACGGGACTCGAATACTTCCGCAGCGAACTTTACTACCTGAAATTCTCGTGGCTGAACGTGGGGTATGCGTTCGCGGAGTGGTCGGTTGTGCCTTGGACGCATCTGGGAGTATTTGGGATTGGGTTTCTAACCGCTACTTTCGCCGCATGCGCCCTGGTTATTCACCGCGAACACTTCCGTCGTCTTAAACTGGTTGAACTACTTGTCATTGTCGCGATCACTGGAATTCTTGCGGGGATGTTATTTCCAAAACGTTCCACTGGCCCCGTTCATTGCGGCCAAATCTGGTTTTGGCTGGAGGTCAGTTGGAATTTCCAGACAGTCGTGAAACCGTCGGCACACTTGATCGCATTATCCATATTCCGAAAGAGAAGCGAACTCTGTGGTTGAATGATGCTACAAACATCAACCTCGTCGTCCTCCCCGAATACACCCTCGACGGCGAGCCGACGGACGCGCTCAAGGATTGGTGTCGCACGAACCAGAAATTCCTCGTCGTCGGAGGCAAGCAACCGCTCGGCAGCACGAACTATTACAACACCGCCTTCGTCATCAGCACCAATGGCGAGGTCGTTTTCAGACAGGTCAAGAGCGTGCCCATCCAGTTCTTCAAGGACGGACTGCCCGCGACCGAACAAAAAGTCTGGGACTCGCCGTGGGGCAAGATCG
>JANNAO010000144.1:0-6986 GCA_031384405.1 Verrucomicrobiota bacterium
CACGACTTCGTTGGAAAGTTTGGTGCGGGCATCGAACATCGTCATCACCACGCCAAAGATGTCCAGATGCGGATTCACCCCGGCCTCGCGCAGTTGACCCAGCACGCGGCTCATCATAGAAAGGCCTTCGAGCGCGTAATACTCGCATTGCAACGGCACGAGCACGCCATCGGTGGCGGCAAAGGCATTCAAGGTGAGAATCCCCAGCGACGGCGGGCAATCCACCAGGATCACATCGTAATTCCCGGAATCGCGCACGGGTTGCAACGCTATCTTCAGCCGCATGAGATGATTCTCAGAACGTGCTAGCTCGACATCCGCGCCGCACAAATCCATTTCGCTGGGGATCAACCACAGCCGCTCGAACGTCGTGGGCTTGATCTTCTCCGTGAGTGTTCCTTCGCCGAACAGCGGGCGATAAGCACTTGCGCCTTCGACTTTCTCCACGCCGACACCGCTGGTGGCGTTGGCCTGTGGATCGAGATCGAAGAGCAACACGCGCTTGCCGGCGGCGGCCATGCACGCGGCGAGATTGACAGACGTTGTGGTCTTGCCGACTCCGCCCTTCTGATTTGCGACCGCGATGACTTTGGTTAGCACGCGGCAGATTTAAGGCCAAGCAGGGCGATGATTCAATTTTTCTTTATCGCAAGTTTCTTTCGCTGGATTTCGTCGCGAGTCGGTTGCATCATTGAAACATGAAACTGATCCTCATACCGCACGGAGTCACCCTGACAAAAGCCATCGAAGATCACGTCGTGTCAAAAATCGAAAAGCTTGATCACTTCGACAAGCGGGCGATTGATGCACGCGTCACGCTCGAACACGACCACAACCGCGCACCGGAAAAACAATTCTCTTGCTCGGTCAAACTCGCCTTCCGGGGGCCGGACTTGTTCGCCGAAGATCGCGAAGAAGATTTGTACTCCGCGATTGATCTCGCGATCAAAAAGATCGAAGCCCAAATCCGCAAACGCCACAGCAAGGCCAAGGCACGGCATCATACCGAGGCGTCCAAGACGAAACAAAATTTGAAGGAACGCGGACTCTAAGCGGGGAGAGTTGATGGATGATGGTGGATAGTTGATAGAGAAGAAACTTCGCACCCGTGCCCATCAACAATCAACCATCCACTATCAACTCTGTCACAATCCTCCTTCGCTCCCGCGCCGTCCTCCCGATCTGCCGCCCGGCAATCGAGAACGGCGCGGTCGCTTTTTCCGGAGGTCGCATCCTGGCAGTCGGGCGGTGGAAAGATGTTCGAAAGAAGTTCTCCGGCGATGTCGTTGACCTCGGTGACACGGTGTTGCTTCCCGGTTTGATCAACGCGCATTGCCATCTGGATTACACCGACATGGCGGGGCTGTTCCCGCCGCGCAAAAGTTTCTGCGATTGGATCAAGCTCATCAGCACAGAGAAGGCGCACTGGACTTTTTCCGACTACGCGACCTCATGGATCAACGGCGCGCGACAATTACTCCGCTCCGGCACGACGACCGTGGCGGACATCGAGGCCGTGCCGGAACTTCTGCCCGATGTCTGGAACGCCACTCCCTTGCGCGTCTTGTCTCTTCTCGAAATGACCGGAGTGAAGAGTCGTCGCAAACCGGAATTGATTCTCCGCGACGCGCTGGATGTATTGGGTGAACTTCAGCACGCTCGCAGCCACGGCGGGCTATCACCTCACGCGCCTTACTCGACCACACCCACCCTGCTCCGCCATGCGGCCTCAATCGCACGCAAACGAAAACTTCGCGTCGCCACCCATGTCGCAGAGTCGGAGACAGAGTTTGAGATGTTCACCAACGCGAGCGGCGAGTTGCACGACTGGTTGGCTAGAAACAATCGCGACATGAGCGATTGCGACGGAGCGTCCCCTGTGCAACTGCTCGCGAGACACAACGCCCTCGGCCCGCATCTCCTGGCGATCCACGTCAACCATCTGAAACGCGGCGACGCCCGATTGCTGGCGCAGAAGCGCACGAGCGTGGTGCATTGTCCGCGCAGCCATGATTTCTTTTCGCACGCGGAGTTTCCTTTCGCCACGCTGCACCGCGCCGGGGTGAACATCTGTCTCGGCACGGACAGCCTGGCCACAGTTCGCAAGAAACCGCGACAGACAATCGAACTCAACATGTTCGACGAGATGCGGGCGTTCGCGGAGAAGAACCAGAGCGTGACGGCGGAAAACATTTTGGAGATGGCCACGATGAACAGCGCACGCGCCATCGGGCAACAAGGCAAATTGGGCGAACTCAAACGCGGTGCGATGGCAGACATCATCGCCCTGCCCTTTTCCGGAAAAGCTGGAGATGCGTCATCCGCTGCGATTCAACATCGGGGTGATATCGCCGCGAGTTTGATCGGTGGCGAATGGGCGATTGCTCCGGGTACGCGCATCGCCTGATTACCACAATTCGCCGCACAGCGCGCGATTGCGGGTGCTATTCAAAGTGACGGTCAAGTGGTGGAACGCCTCGCGCTGCGAGGCGTAGCGCCGCGTACAGCGGCGCAATCCCTTGTCGCCCGATTCCGCCCGCTCTACGCGGGCGGAGTTCTCGCAGCGCGAGAACTCCCACCACAAATGCTGACCGTCACTTTGAATCGCACCGCGCGATTGCTTCCCTGTTTAATTCCCGCAATACTCCGGCCCGCATGATCACACCGAACGCAACAACTGACGCCAATGCACCGTGGTGGCGTGGACTGACACGGTATCATTGGTTTGTCTTCGCGATGGCGACACTCGCGTGGCTGTTCGACTGTCTGGATCAACAACTCTTTCTACTCGGACGCAACGGCGCCATGAAAGCGTTGCTGCCGGTTGGCGCGGACTTGAAACTTTACGGCGGTTACGCCACCGCGATATTTGTCGCAGGTTGGGCAACAGGTGGTCTGATCTTTGGCGCAATGGGAGATCGGATTGGGCGGGCGCGAACACTCACAATCACAGTGCTGCTCTATTCTGTCTGCACTGGACTGTCGGCATTTTCCAAGGGCTGGATTGACTTTGCTCTTTATCGCTTCATCACCGGACTCGGTGTTGGCGGAGTGTTCGGACTTGCCGTGGCACTGGTTGCAGATGCATTGCCAGAACGCTCCCGCACCGGTGCTCTTGGAACGTTGCAAGCCTTGTCTGCCGTGGGAAACATCACCGCCGCCGGCATCGCCATTTTTCTCGGCTCATTGGAGGGCAAATCAATCCCATCCGGCAGCGCATGGAAATACATGTTTATCATCGGCGCGTTGCCCGCGTTCCTCTGCGTGTTCCTTCAAGCCAGACTCAAAGAACCGGAGAAGTGGGTGCAAGCGCGCGAAGCCGGGAAATTGAGCGGTGCAAAGTTCGGCTCATACATGTCGCTGTTTGGCGAAGCGCGATGGCGCACCCCTGCCCTCGTCGGCATGTTGCTTTGCGTGGCAGGCGTGATCGGACTCTGGGGCATCGGATTCTTCAGCCCCGAACTGGTAGGCGATGTCATCGAACGCGCACTTAAACAGGAAGGTGTCGCCCCGGAAAGGTTTTCCGCCGAAAAAACAAAATGGATCGGCATCAACATGATGGTGCAAAACATCGGCGCATTCATCGGCATGTTGACCTTCACCAAGGCGGCTCAACGTTGGGGTCGTAAGCCAGCGTTCATCGTCGGTTATCTCTGCGCGTTCGTGGCCACCATCGGCTACTTCCAACTGTTCAACAGTCGCAGCGATATCTGGATGAGTGCGGTGATGGGTGCTTGCCAGCTTGGACTGTTCGCCGGGTTCGCGATCTACCTGCCGGAATTATTTCCTACCCGCTTGCGTAGCACCGGCACCAGCTTTTGTTACAACGTCGGAAGATTCATCGCCGCGAGTGGACCGTTCACGCTCGGGCATCTGCAAGCCTCGCTCGCTGCGGGCGCAACTTCATCCGAAGCCAAGCTCGCTGCGTTTCGCACGGCAGCCTGCTACATGAGCGGAGTTTTTCTTCTCGGCGTCGCGGCAGTGTTTTTCCTGCCGGAAACCAAAGGCCGTCCGCTCCCGGAAGATTGATTCAGCGTCGCCTGCCAACAGCTTTGGTGGGTAGCTTCTGGACACAGAACCACAATTTCATCGGCAGATTAAGACACTCTCCGGGAGTTGACCCCGGGGAACGGGATTCAGTCTCCGTATCGCTAACCCATTGGATTCACGTTCCCGTCCGTTGTAAGTCGCGCACATTGTTCCGTTGGCAACCATCCTGCATTGCGAGTCGGCATGTCGTACAAAGGAGTCGTAACAGGTAGCCGGTTCAAAGTCCTCACCTCAATCCTCACTGGTATCATTTTCACCAGCATGAATGCGTTTGCCGGAAGCGTTTCGCTGGCATGGGATCCATCACCCGATGTCAGCGTCGTGGGTTACAAAGTCCATTACGGTGTCGCCCCCGGCACTTACACCAACTCCGCCGCCGTCGGCAACGTCACCAACGCCACGCTCACGGGTCTGGTCAATGGAACGACGTATTACTTCGCAGCGTCCTCGATTGATGGCTCAGGTTTCGAGAGCGATTTCTCGAACGAAACAACCGCTACAGTTCCGTTCACCGCCAATCAACCGCCCACGCTCGCCGTGATCAGCAGTGTGACGATCACCGAAGACGCCACCGCTCAGACGGTCAATCTCTCCGGCATCACCGTTGGCGGAACGAATGAATCTCAGACGCTCACCGTGACTGCCAGCTCGAGCAACACAGGCTTGATCCCGAATCCCACCGTCACCTACACCAGCCCGAACGCCACGGGTTCGCTCGCGTTCACGCCGGTCGCCAGCGCCAATGGTTCAGCAGTCGTCACCGTCACGGTCAACGACGGCGCGTCGAGCAACAACATCGTCACGCGCACATTCACCGTCACGGTCAACGCGGCGAATGACGCGCCTACGATTGCTTCAGTCTCGAACGTCACTCTCACCGAAGATGCCGCCGCACAAACCGTGAGCCTCGCAGGAATCTCAACCGGCGCAGCGAATGAAACTCAAACGCTCACCATCACGGCAACGTCGAGTAATCCAAGTTTGATCCCGAATCCCACAGTGACTTACTCCAGCCCGAACGCGACTGGCTCGCTCGCGTTCACACCCGTCGCCAACGCCACGGGTTCAGCCACGATCACCGTCACAGTCAACGACGGCGGCGCAGCCAACAACACCGCCACCAGCACCTTCACTGTCACGGTCAACACGGCGAACGATGCGCCCACCTTGAACGCTCTGGCGAACATCACGGTGAACGAAGGCTCGTCACAATCCGTCAGCCTAGCGGGCATCAGCACGGGTGCGACGAACGAATCTCAAACGCTGACCATCACCGCGACTTCGAGCAATCCAAGTCTGATTCCGAACCCGACGGTTTCTTACACCAGCCCCGGCGCAACTGGATCGCTGAATGTTTCCGCACTCACCGGAGTTTCTGGTTCAGCCACGATCACCGTCACCGTCAACGATGGCGGCGCAGCCAACAACACTGTCACGCGCACGTTCACCGCCACGGTCAATCGTCTGCCAGTCATTGCCGCCATCGCCAATGTCACGAACCTCGTCAACACGAGCGTCGCGCCGATCTCGTTCACGATCAGCGATAGCGAGACCGCCGCAGGCAGCCTCACGTTGACGACAAGTTCATCCAACACGTCGCTCGTGCAAAACAGCGGGATTGTTCTCGGCGGTTCAGCGGGCAATCGCACAGTGACGCTTTCACCCATCGCCAACGCCACGGGCACTGCGACCATCTCGATCACAGCGAACGATGGAAGTGCGACGTCCACTCGCACTTTCTCACTGGTTGTCGTGCCGAAACCCGCAGCCCCCGGCAATCTGCGCATCGCACAAGCGTTGCCTTGAGTGGGCATCGGATGAATTTGGGTTAGTAATGGGTGGGGGAAAACAATCGGGGCGGACGAGGAGAAATCCTCTCCGCCCCGAAACGTTTTGGACTGCGGTGGCAAGTCGGACGCGACACCGCTTTCGCACGCACGAGACGTTTGAAAATCTTGAGAAGTCTTGCAACTGACCGAAAGCGGCGTGGCGTCCGACTTCCCGCCGCACTCCAAAACGCACCACTCAAACTCGCAGGAAGATTTTCTTCAGATAAAGAAACCGCACGATCCAGAACGCGATCAGCAGGCCGAGGATTGAGATCAATAGATCGCCAAAGCCCTTCGTGACATGCGCGTCGAGGAATGTCCTTATGTCGCCTCCCACGAACCGCGCTGAGAGTTTGCTGAACGTGCCCCCGAGAAAATTCTTGATGAGATAGATCGTGATGGAGTTCATCCCCATCCACACGAACGGTTGACACCACTTCTGATATTTCCAAACGTCCACCACGAGATAGAACGCGCCGAGCAGCATCGCGCTGTATCCGCCCGCCACCAGCACGTAAGACGATGTCCAAATCTTTTTGATGACGGGGAAGTGCAATTGTGAGTCCCAAAACCACCCGAGTGCCACACATGCCAGTCCTGCGGCAAATAGCATCCCAGTTTTGCGAACCTCTCCGCTTTTGTGGCGAATAAACCAAGCCGTCATAACGCCGAATCCCACTATTGTAAGAGCAAATAACTGGATGGTCAGAAATTGAAAACCGCTAAATTGAAATGCCGCTCGACTGACAAAATACCCGGCTCGCAGGGTGACAATTATTGCTATGACACATCCCGTCACTGTGATCACTTTCGACAGGGGGCTTGCCTCCCGCCGCAAGAACATTCCTACAAACACGCCGAGCAGACACGTCGCCACTGCCGGAATCGTGCTGACGATTCCTTCCGGATCGAAGAACAGGTCATACTTCTTTCCCGGCAGAAACTCGAAGTCGAAATGGTTGGCGACGTTGTAGCCCGCATCAAACTTTCCGGTGACGCGATTCGTCGTGGCGGCATACATTGTTTCGGTGGTCGCCCAAACCGCGCTGTCTTTGATGGCTGAGGGATTGATGGTAGAAGCGTTGCCGGATTCGCGGAACAACTTTG
>JANNAO010000196.1:0-2595 GCA_031384405.1 Verrucomicrobiota bacterium
CCGATGGGTCCTTTGGTGACTTGAATGATGATCTCCGAGCCGGGCGAGTAAAGGCGCGGGATGTCCTTCTGCGTGATCTTCGGACGATCACGGCGTTTGGTGGGGCGATCCACGATCTCGACGCCGCTGTCGAACTGGTTCGGCACGATGTCCCAGTAGTGCAGGAAGGCATTCTTCTCGAAACCGATGTCCACGAACGCGGCTTTCAATCCGTCTTCGAGGTTGCGCACCTTGCCCTTGAAGATGCTGCCGACGAGACGTTCTTCTGTGGTACGTTCGATGTTGAATTCTTCGAGCTTGCCGTCTTCGCTCACCGCAACGCGCGTTTCGAGCGTCTCGGCATTGATGATGACTTCCTTGTGAACCTTCTTCTCCGGGCGGATGAGGCGTTGAACTTTTTTGACGAGGTTCGCGGCGACGTCGGTGATGCGTTCGACGAGGCTGCGATTCTTTTCAACCACCTTCACCGGCTCGAACGCCTTCTCTGGTTCGTTGGAAACAGCCGCAGGCGCGGGGGCGTGATGTTGATGCTCGTGACCGGGCAACACTTCCGGCGCGCCTTCGGGGGGCAGACCGGCGGCGATGTTTTCCGCGCGCTCGATCTCGTTGGTGTGGCGACGCTCGAACAGTTTCTCCTGTCCGTGTCCGCCGACGACTTCGCCGACGGCGTCCGCGCGTGCGGCCACGGCGTCCTTGTCATTCTTGGGCGGCTGATTTTGGTTCATGCCGCCACTGGGTTTGAAACGCATCCCACCGCGTCGGCGTCTTCCGCCGAATTGTTTTCCGTTACTCATGGTTAATATCCTTTTCGATAGATGTGAACGTTTTGCAGCATGCCGAGTGCGATCATGGAGGCCAGCACTGAAGATCCGCCGTAAGATAACAGCGGCAGTGGAATCCCTTTCACGGGCATGAGCCGGATGTTCATTCCGATGTTGATGAATACGTGGCTGAACAGAAGTGTGACCACTCCCACCGCCAGTATTTTGCCCAAGCGATCTCGCGCCTGGCCAGCGATCCTCAATCCGGTGAAGAGAACCACTGCGTAGAGCGTGATGACCATCACGCTTCCGACAAAACCTTTTTCCTCCGCGATGACGGAGAAGATAAAATCCGTGTGCGCCGCGCCGGGCGGCAGAAATCCGAGCGAAGTCTGTTTCCCCTCGCGCCAGCCTTTGCCCCAGAAACCGCCCGAGCCGACGGAGATCAAAGATTGTTCGGATTGATACGATTTCTCGCGTTGCAGCCTTTGGGCGATCTTCTTTTGATCGAGTGTCGCTGTGGTCGGGGCGAAATCCTTTCCAAAATACACGAGCAGACGTTGACGTTGATATTCCTTGAGCAGAACCGGCTTCCAATTGGGCGGAGCGAATAATGCCTCGCCGACCGCCAGGACTACGAAGATGCCCACCAGCCCAAGACAACGAAGCAGAAATCTTTTCGGCACGCCCGCCACAAACATCATCGCAAAACCCGTCGGCAACAGCACTGCCGCCGATCCGAGGTCTGGTTCACCGGCGATCAAAACAAACGGCAACAGCATCAGACCCATTGCCCGCAGGAAATTCATGGGCACGCGCAGTTCGTCAGGCGGGCGGCTGAGGAAATTAGCCAGCGCGAAGATGAAAGATAGTTTCGCAAATTCAGAGGGTTGCAGGCTGAAGAAGCCGAGATCAAACCAGCGTCTTGCTCCACCGCGCACCGTGCCGAAGAACATCACGCCGATGAGCAGGATGATTGAAATCCAGAACGCGATGCCGGCCCAACGGGACAGCGTGTGGTAATCCACCAGACACAGCGCGATGGCCAGGCAAGTTCCGACGATGTACCAAAACGCCTGGCGGAACCAGAGTTGTTTGACGAGCGGTGCTGTCTGAGCCGACTCGTTGATCATCGTCGCGCTGAACACGAACGCCACGCCGATAAGCATCAGCCCGAAGATCGCTGCCAGTTGCAGGCGATCCACGCGAGGAGAACTTTCGTTGATAGCGATGGTGTTCATCTTGATGGAATGGGGAAACGTCCAACAATCAACGTCCAACGCTCAACCCTCAACGCGCGCTGTTTCGCTACCCAATGGATGTTGAGCGTTCGATGTTGAATGTTGAATGTTTGTTCCGTTCTCATCTCGTCGTTGCCGTGATTGCTCCGGTGACGCTGCGCGCCTCGAACGCTTTCAGTGCGATGTAAATATCCTTCGCGATGGGCACGCACGTCGTGCCGCCGGTTTGTCCATCTTCCACCATGACGACCACGGCATAGCGCGGGGATTCATACGGCGCGTAAGACGCGAACCACGTCGTGTTCTTCTTCTGACCATCGGCGCGGGTTTCGTTCCGTTCCGCCGTGCCGGTCTTGCCGCAAACGCGGAAGCCGCAGCCCTGCACGTAGCGGCCTGTGCCTTCAACCAAGTCCTCAGTTTCGGCGAGCATGGCTTCACGCAAAATGTCCAAGCTGCGTTTGCTCACGCCGAGATTGTCGCGGACTTGACCGCGTGTAGGAATGATTGGCGTGGCGAGTCCGGTGAAATCGCTAACTTCAAGTCGTTCGATGAAGCGCGGGTTCAAAACTTTTCCTCCGTTCGCCAGCGCGGAA
>JANNAO010000214.1:0-1766 GCA_031384405.1 Verrucomicrobiota bacterium
ACGATGGGCGCGATGGCTTGAATGATTTTACCCGCTTGAACTTTCGCGGTGAAGTCGGCTGAAACTGTGGCGATCAACGTCACGGCGTTTTCCGAACCGCCGCCGAGGACGACCACGCCTTTGAAGCGGCCTTTCAACGCGTCCGCAATGGCTTGGAGGAAATCGCCGTTCGCATCGCCGAGGTTGTGCGTGATGAGTGGGATGCCGTTTACGCTCTGCGCCAACGGGAGCAATTCGCTCGCGGCATTCGACGCGTTGCGTTGCATGGCGATCTGGACTTCCTTCTCCAGCGCTTTTTGATGCGCGAGCAGGCTCTCGATTTTCTTTTCCAGTTCGTGGATGGGCGAGTTGATTTTGCTCGCGACGGTGCGGATCAACTCGCGATCCAGCTTCATCACGTCGTAGGCGGTGAGGCCGGCGACGGCTTCGATGCGGCGGACGCCCGCGGCAATCGCGCTTTCGCCGACGATGCGGAACAAACCGATCTCGCCGGTGGCGCGCGTGTGTGTGCCGCCGCAGAGTTCCATGGAATAACCGTTCAACTGCCCGGCCTCGCCGCCGATCTGGACGACGCGGACGGTGTCGCCGTATTTGTCGCCGAAGAATTGCATCACGTCCTTGCGGTTCTTCACGTCGTTGTGCAGGACTTCGGTCCAGGAGACGCCGGCATTTTCGAGGATGCGTTCGTTGACGAGCTTCTCGATGTCGGCGACCTGCGCGGGCGTGAGCGGCGCGCTGTTGAAGTCGAAGGTCAACTTGTCGGGGCCGACGAATGAACCTTTCTGCGACGCCTCCTTGCTGGCGACTTCGTGCAACGCCCAGTGGAGCAAATGCGTGACGGTGTGGTGGCGTTGGATGGCATTGCGCCGAGGACGATCAACAAGCAATTCCACTTCGTAGGGAATAGGGGTTTCGTTTAACTCATCGTGAGCGCTCTCGGCAAGAACATGGCAAAATGCCGGCCCTGCCTTAACCGTATTTGTAACGTGCCAGACTTTGTCTCCCAGTCGAATTGTCCCTGTGTCCCCAACTTGACCGCCCATTTCTGCATAAAATGGCGTCGAGGCGGTAGCAATTGAGCGAAGTAGTTTTTCCTTTTCTTTAACGCCAACAATTCCAACGGACGTGGATTTAGCATCGAGTGTTTCGTATCCGACAAAGACCGTTGGCTGACTAATGTTCACCTTTGAAAGTTCAATGACTTCTTTCTTCTGCGCAGACTGCGAGCGCTTGCGTTGCTCTTCCATCAACTTCTCGAATTCTTCCTTATCTACGGCCAAGCCACGTTCACGTGCCATCAACTCAGTGAGATCGAGAGGAAAGCCATAAGTGTCGTAAAGGAGGAATGCTCCAGCACCAGAGAATTTCCCTATTAACAACTTCAAGTTGTGCCTGCTGACTTCGAATTCCAAGTTCCGTTCATGCCAGTTTTCTGCAGATGACGACTCAGCGAACAACCGCGCATTTTTGAGAAAAGCTGCATGATCATTAAGACCTAACTTCTTCAATTCATTCTCAGAGAAAGACAAGTAGCGTTGGCCTTCCCCGCTGCGAAACCAGTTGAGACCGGTATTCTTGTCCGCCAAGTCCTCCTCAATTTGGGGATACACAGCTTTGAAGGCTTCCAAGTAGTCTGCCGCTTGTGTGAAAAGTGTGATTCCTTGATCCAATGTCTTGTTAAACGATTCTTCCTCCAGCTTGATGACATCTTGGACGTGCTGCTTCTTGGCGCGGATTTCGGGGAAGATGTCGCCCATCGTGGCGGC
>JANNAO010000242.1:0-7393 GCA_031384405.1 Verrucomicrobiota bacterium
ACGCGATGGTGCCGTTGTGCAGAAAAATTCCATAGACGCCCCAGCAGGCGACGGTGAGAAATGCGTAGATGAGCCAGTTCATGTTCGGGATGTGGGTTGTTCGAGTGGGTTCAGGACTTCAATAATTTTTTCGGGGCCACGTAAATCTTGTCTGAAATCTCTTTCGGGTTGTTCGCGGCCTTCATTTTTCCGCCGACCATTTTGATGCAAACGACGGTGATGCGTCCGCGCGCGACTTCGTAGGGTTCAGCCGTGTTGAGTTTCCGCAAGCGGAACGCGTAAGTCAGCGCCTTGGACTTCTTCTCAGCCACGAGCATGTGGATTTCCACCTCGTCTTCAAAACGAAGTGGTGCGGAAAAATCTGCTTCGGTGTGAACTCTCGGCCAGCCGACCGATGTTGCGTTCTTGGGTGGAGCCACGGTCAATCCCAGCGAGCGGAAGAACGCGTGTTCCGCCGACTCCATGTAACGAAAGTACACGGCATGATGCACGATGCCCGCCATGTCCGTGTCGCTGAATTCTACGAGCCGCCGGATTTTGTATTCGTAAGCCATGAGGGATTTTAGAGTTATGATTTGCGATTTACGATTTCAAAAACACGCAATGTTGCTCCAGCCATCGCCTCGACGGAAAACTTCTCAATGATGGCAGCGCGTCCACGTTCACCGAGGGCGGTGGCTTGCGTGGGATTGAGAAGCAACTCTTCAATTTTGTCGGCAAGAGATTTTGCATCACCCGGCTCGCACAATATGCCGCCGCCAGTGGCTTCGATGATTTCTGGAAACGCAGCGTGACGCGGTTGCACCACGGGAACGCCTGCTGCTTGTGCTTCGATTACGTAAAGTCCGAACGCTTCACCGTAGAGCGCAGGCACGGAAAAAACATTGAGGCCACGCAGGAAATCAATCTTCTCCGCGCGCGTGAGATTCGGTAGAAACGCGACTTCGCCGATGTAACCCGCTTCGGCGAGGCGTTTGCGAAGCGATTGAACGAACGGTTCGTCGCCCGGCCCGCAACTGCCAGCGATCTGTAATTTGAGTCGTGGGATAGTGCCGCGTTGTTTCAACGAGATGAACGCTTCAACGAGTGTGTCGAGACCTTTGTCCTTGGACATGCGCGCGAGATAGCCGAGCACCGGAGCAGTGTGGTTCGTGGTTCGTGGTTCGTGATTGTTCGCCTTGCCATATCCATCGAGATTGATTCCGTTATGCACGACGGAAACTTTTCCCGGCGGCAATCCAAGCCTGCGCGTCATCAGATCACCAAAGTAACGACTCGGCGCGATGAACATGTCCACGTCTGCCGAGCGTTCGCGCAACAATTGCCACGCCGCGTCGCGATGTGAATCCGGCAAGCCATCAAGAAAAGCATCCTCACCTTGCAATGTGCAGATGACCGGCGTGCGTAACTCAGATTTTAGTTTGCGCGCTAGCCCGACGAGTAGCGCATTCGAGAGGCAGATGACATCCGGTTGCGGTTGCGTCTTGAGCCACGCGATGAGTTCGTCCAGTTCACGAGCCTGTCGTCCTTCTTCGCCTCGCAACATCGAGAGCATCATGTCGCCAACTTCCGATGCGCGAGTCTTTGCCGCGCGCGAACCGGCCCACGCGAGAAGCCTCCGGGAAGCTAGCAGGCGACGCAGCCATTGCGGTGCGCGTTGGAACAGATTGGATTTCTGTTCGAGATAAACGCTGATGCCGCCGAAGAAAATCGGAGTCGCCGCACTTTCGTCTGCCTCATCCAACGTGAGCGGCAGATAGAGCGAGATCATCGTCACGTCATGGCCGAGGCGACGCAATTCACGGACGAGAGCGTTATCGCGAAAACAATTTCCGCAATACATCGCGCCTGCGCCGGGAGTGATCTGAACGATCTGCATTTTCGTCGAGCTTGGACGAAGCGGGCGAGGAAGTAAATTCACGCGCGAGCAAATCTATTGCACGAGCGAGATGGCTCTGTTAATAACCATCTCATTCGGCGGGCTTGCCGCGCCGAAATTCCGCAACGCGGAACGTAGGCGGGTGTGGTTCAATGGTAGAATGTGGCCTTCCCAAGGCTGAGACGAGGGTTCGATTCCCTTCACCCGCTCCATTCAAAATCAAGGCTGTAGAGCAGCTATGAAATACCCGCAGTTACAGGAAGATTTTTAACTCAACTCACCGTCCAAGAAGCCCGCCCGGTCCGCCCATGCCTTTCATCTGTTCCATCATCAACGCCATGAAGTTGTCGTACTTCTTGAAATTTTTCGGTGCGTCAAACTGCGAATCCTCCGGCTTGGTCAGTTTCACTTCCTTGAAGGTCATCGTTGAAGCCTGACCGTCTTCCGTAGTGATGATCTTCACGGGAAACTTTTTCAACTCCGTTGCCTGCCAGATGGTGAACTCGGTCTTCTTGTCCTTGTCATCGGTCACCGTGACTTTGTTTTTCGCGCACGCCTGACCTTCAACGGTTTCTTTGGCGAGTTCCTTGGTGTCCACTTTGTATTTGCTCACCTGCTCGGCGGTTTCAGTTTCAGGGAGCGGCATCTCGGCGTAAGCCTTGAGTCCGGGATAGATCATGTAAGCGACTTTCTTGTCCGGGCGCGAAATGATGACCGTCTCAGCCATGCCCATGGCTTTGACTTGAGCGAGCATCTCAGCGGGCAAGCTAGCTTTGGTCATATCCATCTCCATCCGGGATTTGCCGTCGTTGTAAGCGATCTTGCCGGGCATCTTAACGGGCGTGCCTGTTGGCCCGATGGCTTCAATTTCCACCTTGGCGGAGAATGTTTTGTTGTCGCCGAGAATCTTTTTCAGGCCGCCGCTGAAGATGTCTGCCTTCGGTCCGCCCATGCCGCCGCCGGGTTGAGCGTCGGCTGTGATCAGGGTGAGTCCAAGGACTGCGGTAAGGAGCAATTGAAGTTTTATTTTCATAGTGATGTGAGGTTGATGTGCGTCACGGATAACAGAAGCCCGACGTGTGTGACAATCAAAAAGCCGATGACGAAAACGTGGCGTGAAACCCCCGCTAATTCAGAGCCACCGCTAATTGGATTCAGCTTGTTTCGATTAGAGGTGGCTTTGAATTAGCGGGGGTCTCCGGTGGTTGGAATAAGTTGGCCTGCCGCTGTACTCCTCACGTCGTGCCCTACAGTTCTCAAAGTGCATTATGATTCTGCGTGAATCCCGCGTCTGGCTTTGTATCCTTCCGCCGCATGATTCATCCGACGGCGATCATTTCTCCGAAAGCAAAGCTCGATCCTTCCGTGCAGGTCGGGCCGTATGCGATCATTGACGATGGCGTGGAACTCGGCGCGGGTTGCGTCGTCGGGCCGCACGTCTATTTGACTGGCTTGCTGAAAGTCGGCGCGGGAAATCATTTCCATGCGGGCTGCGTGATCGGCGATTCTCCACAGGATTTGAAATACGACGGCACGCCCACGCGAGTCCGTATCGGTGACAACAACGTCTTCCGCGAACACGTCACCGTCCATCGCGCCACCAAGCCCGATGGCGAAACCATCATCGGCTCGAACAATCTGCTGATGGCGAACGTTCACGTCGGTCACAACTCGCACGTCCACGATCACGTCATCCTTGCCAACGGCGTTTTGCTGGCCGGTCACGTCACGATTTTTGATCGCGCCTTTCTTTCCGGCAACGCGGCGGTGCATCAATTCGTGCGCGTCGGCACGTTGGCAATGATGCAAGGGTTGTCGGGTGTCACGCAGGATTTGCCGCCGTTCACCGTGTCGCGCGCGATGAATGAGATGTGCGGATTGAACATCGTCGGGATGCGCCGCGCCGGGATCAACGCGGCAGACCGGCTCGAAGTGAAGAAGCTCTATCGCCAATTGTTTCGCAGCGGAAGGAATCTCCGCGCGGCGGTGGCTGAGGCGCAGGGGAAGTTCACTGGCGAGCCAGCGAAAGCGATGCTGGCGTTCGTCGCCGCCGCCAAGCGCGGTGTGGTGGCGGATTGTGGTGGTGTGGGTGAAGAAGATTCGGAGTGAATGACCCGAAGTGACCGTCACGTATCGGGCGGAGCGCGGCTGTGTCGCCCTCGACCAGCCGCAGCATTTCTGAAGAAGAGACGCGTGGGTGTTTTCGCGCGCACTACTCCTGACCAAGCTGCTGCGGCTGGTTTGCAACACAGCCGCGCTCCGTCAGATGTGATCACCTCACGGATTTATCAGAAGTTTTCCAAGAACGTTTCGGCTGCGGAGTCTTTCAAACGCAATGGGCGTTTCTGCGAGCGGATAAATGAAATCAATCACCGGCGCGATCTTCCCGGCGGCAGCCCAGTCGAGCGTGGCCTGGATGTCGGCGCGGTTGCGACCATAACTACCGATAAGTCGCTGTTGCTTCACAAAGATCGGCCACAGATTCAGCGTCACCTCACGCCCAGCGGTCGCGCCGCAGGTGACGATGGTTCCGTTCCGTGCGAGGCAATCGAAACATTTCACCAGAACATCGCCGCCGACGTGTTCGACGATGAGATCAACGCCGCGTCGGTTCGTGATCTTGCGGATGGCGGCGGGCCAGTTCGCGTCGGAGGAATCCACGACGTGTTCCGCACCGAGTTGGAACGCGAGTTGTCGCTTGGCTTCTGTTGAACCGGTGCTGATGACGTGCGCGCCGAGTTGTTTGGCGATCTGAATGGCCGCCGAGCCGACACCGCTCGCGCCACCCATGACCAAAACCTGATCGCCAGCGCGAACCTGCGCGCGATTCGTCAGCATGTGCATGGCGGTGCTGCCCGCGAGTGTGAGTGCGGCGGATGCGTTGAAATCCAGTCCGGCAGGAATCTTCACCAACGCCCGCGCAGGCACAGCTACGAGTTCCGCAAATCCACCATCGCGTGAAACGCCCAGCAGTTCACCGCGCAGACAAACGGATTCGTCGCCGCGTTGACAGAATTCGCACACGCCACAAAAGAGATTGGATTGCACCGCCACAGCATCGCCAACATTCCAATCCGTCACCGCGCTGCCGAGCTGCTCGATACGTCCGGCGATCTCGCCGCCGGGCGTGCGCGGCAGCGGAACTTGGATCGGCAGTCCAGCGGATTCGAGCCAGAGATCGAGATGATTGAGTCCACACGCAATGACGCGCACGACGACTTCGTCCGATGCGGGTTTGGGATTGTCCAATATGCGGAGTTCAAACTTTCCTGGCGAACCGTGGGCGACGAGTTGGATGGCTTTCACGCTGGTATCGTAACCAAGACGCGTTGCGATGCGGAGAAGATTGTCATGGGTGAACTCAGTTGAGACGACGGCGTTCCTGATAGACGCGTCGCACAATTTTCTTGAATTCCCAGCGCGTCAGGCAAACAGTCGTTTCAGATGCAGCCCGCCACCACCAACACTGTTTGGGAGATTCTCTACCAGATCGGCTATTGGGGAGCGGTGGCCGCCATCATCGTGTGGATTCTCTGGCGTTGGGCCAAAACGTCGAACGATCTTCCGTTGCTCTTCACCAAATGGCTGCTGACTGTGCCGGGCATCGTCTCGCTGTTCTTTCTGACGCGTTATCTTGAAAAGGGCCTAACCAAAGGATCGCCCGATTACGCGGTCGCATTTATCAGCGTGATCTGGGCTGCGACCACTGGATTGTATCTGGCCATTATTTGGCGCGGCAGCATCGCAAACATCGTCGCGAAACCTTTCGGTGCGCTCTACGACGGCGGTGATGCGGAGTTGGACCCGCAGGCACTTTATTCCGTGGCCGAATCCAAACGCAGGAAGAGTGATTACGCCGGAGCCGTCGCAGAGATCCGCAAGCAACTGGATAAGTTCCCCACCGACTTCACCGGACAGATCATGCTGGCCGAGATTCAAGCGGAACATCTCAATGACTTACCTGCCGCCGAGATGATCATCCACCGCTTCTGCCAGCAACCCAACCATGCACCTCGCAACATCGCTTATGCTCTGAACACACTGGCGGATTGGCATCTGAAAATCTCTGTGGATCCGGACTCGGCGCGTGAGGCGTTGCAAAAGATCATTGAACTCATGCCGGATTCCGAGTTCGCCTTACTCGCGGAACAACGCATCGGACATCTCGCCACGCGTGAACACCTGATGGCGTCGCATGATCGTCCGCGTATCGCAATTCCCAAGGGCGTGCAAAACATTGGCCTGATGCAATCTTCCGCGCACCTTGCACCTGTGGTCGCAGACGAAGCCAAGCACGCGGAGGAATTGACCGCGCATCTTGTCGCGCATCCGCAGGACACCGACGCGCGCGAGCAACTCGCCGTCCTCTACGCCGATCACTACCAGCGTCTCGATATGGCGTCGGATCAACTCACCCAACTGATTGATCAACCCAATCAACCCGCGCGAAATGTCATCCGTTGGCTGAACAAGCTCGCAGATTTGCAGGTGCGGCATGGTGCAGATTACGACACCGTCTCGCAGACGCTCTCGAATATTATCGAGCGTTATCCGAACAACGCCGCCGCCGACATGGCGCGCAATCGCCTCGATCTGCTGCGATTGGAAATGAAAGTGAAGGACGCCGTGCATACGGTGAAGATCGGCGAATATGAACAGAACATCGGCTTGAAACACGGGCCGGGGAAGGGTGGAGTTTGAGATGGGGGAAACATTCAACGCTCAACATTCAACGTCCAAAAACTCAAGGGACGGCGCAAACGCATCGGACCTTCGATGTTGGGAGTTGAATGTTCAATGTTGAATGTTTCTCCCCTCACTTAACCGTGACCAATCCGCGCCAGCCCTGTCGAAAGAACAATGGACTCCTGCGTGAATGAACCAACTGCCGATGCTGTCGCAGCCAATCCGCTGCGGACGCTGCCGGGCACGGCGGAGTTTGCGGAGCTTTACGAGACGCACAGCAAGGCCGTTTATTATCTCGCCCTGAAATTTCTCGCCGACCCGCAACGCGCCGAAGACGTCACGCACGATGTCTTTCTCAAAGTCTATCGCAAGCTCGGCGAATTTCGCGGCGATTCCTCCATCCGCACTTGGCTGTATCGCATCACCATCAATCATTGCCAGAACCTCAAGCAGAGTTGGGCTAGTCGCAATCTCGTCACCACCGCAGACGATGCCGTTTGGAACACGACTGCCGCACCGACGGACTCGCCGCTTCGCGCGTTGGAAACCAAGGAGCTTGGCGAGCGCATCCAAACCGCTCTGGCCGGACTCTCTGAAGAATATCGCCTCCTGTTGTTGCTCGTTGCGGATGAAGACATGAGTTACGACGAAGTCGCCACGCTCACCGAACAAACCCCAGATGCCGTGCGCGGTAAATTGCATCGCGCACGAAAAGCCTTTGCCGCTGAATTTTCAAAAACTGCCTGAAGTCGTATGAAACTGGAGAAGATAATTCAACCACGGATGGACATGGATGGACACGGATGGGGTTGTGCAGGTAGGGCGCGT
>JANNAO010000251.1:0-2008 GCA_031384405.1 Verrucomicrobiota bacterium
CTGCGCGGCAAGGACCTTTACGCGCACGCCAGCAATGAAGCGGAAGAGCGCGAAGCTGTTGCTCAATGTCTCGCAGGTTGTGTTCGCAGGCTTGCCGTTTGCCGGAAATACCAACATGCCGCCGGCATTATCCAACGTGACCGCCGTGGCAGCGGGTGGTTCGCATGTTATGGCTCTCAGGTCTGACGGCACGGTGCGGACGTGGCTGGCGAATGTGGGTTATATCTATGGCACGCCTTCCGTGTACGCCGTCACGAACATTCCTGCGAGTGTCACCAACCTCATCGCAATCTCCGCCGGTTACGATCATTGCCTCGCGTTGAGATCGAATGGAACGGTGGTGGCGTGGGGTGGAAATAATTTGGGGCAGACCAATGTGCCTGTTGCGCCGCAAGCCGTCGGATTGTCGAACGTGATCGCGATTGCCGCAGGTTCGTATCGCAGTTATGCGGTTCAATCCGACGGCACAGTACGAGGTTGGGGCAATCAGCCTGCCGTGCCAGCGGGTTTGTCAAACGTAGTCGCGATGTCGTGCGGGCCATCGCAGAACCTCGCGTTAAAGCGCGACGGAACCATAACGAGTTGGGGAAGTGGCTCGCTTACCAATTTGCCACCGGGAATCTCGAACGTCATAGCGCTTGCAGCAGGAACAACGCAGAACCAGGCGTTGCGTCAGGACGGAACAGTTGTGTCGTGGGCTTCTGCGTCCAGTTTTTCAATCGTGACGGATGGGAGAAACTCCCTCTCCACCGCCGTGGCCATTGCTGTCGGGAACAGCGTGAGCTTGGGGTTGAAGCGAGATGGAAACATCATCACCGACGGACTTGGTCAGTTGCAGTCGTCGTTTAATGTCACGAGCAACATCAGCGCAATCGCGGCGGGCGGAGCGAATTATGGCTATGTTGTCTCTGTGATCGGCGACGGCTCTCCCCACTTCACACTTCATCCGTACAGCCAGATCGTGCAGCGGAGCAACACGGTGCAACTCCATGCGCGGGCAGTGGGCGTGCAGCCGATGCGGTATCAATGGCTGCGCGATAACCAGCCGTTGCCCGGCGCGACGAACTCCTCTCTCATCTTCACCAGCATCCAGGCCAGCAACACCGGCGCGTATCGGATGATCGCCTCAAATGGATTGGGCGCGGTATCCAGCCAGATTGCGAACATCACGATGCCGTTCAACACGAACCTGCCAGCGGCGTTGAATACGAACGGTTGGCAGTGGATCAATGTCAGCACTACAAATTGGTTCGCGCAGAATCGCGAGACACACGATGGCGATGTGGCCGCGCAGAGCGGAGTCATTGCGAACAACCAACAATCCATTTTGCAGACGACGATCACCGGACCTGGCACGCTCACGTTTTGGTGGAAGGTTTCGTCGGAGGAGAGTTTCGACTTCTTACGATTCTATCTGGATAACACCGTAACACCGATCGTGAGCATTTCGGGCGAGACAGGCTGGGAACAAAAGAGCATCACGATTCCCACAGGCACACACACACTCCGCTGGGCTTACACGAAAGACGTAAGCGTGAGTGCGGGTCGAGATGCGGGATGGGTGGATGAGGTTGTGTTCACGCCTGCACCGCCAGTCATCATTTCGCAACCCGCGCCCAGCTTCACAACTCTGATGACAGGCAAGGAAACTAAATACTCCGTCCTCACATTCGGCCCGGGCCCGTTCAACTACCAGTGGTTCAAAGACGGCACAAATGTGACAGGCGCGACGAATAGCATCTTGGTTCTGAGCAATCTCAATCGTCGTCACTCGGCCAATTATCGCGTGCAAGTTTCCAACGCAGGCGGCAGCGTCATGAGCAGCAACGCCACGTTGAAAGTCATCGTGCCTCAACGCTTCACCTCCACTCGTCGCGCGACAGACGGCGGCATGGAAATCTCCTCGCGTGATGCGGATGGCGGAGCACTCACAACAAACGACCTGCCATTGTTTCAGGCGCAGGCCAGCACGAACCTGATCCACTGGCAGCCGTTGCCGGATGTGTTG
>JANNAO010000300.1:0-3687 GCA_031384405.1 Verrucomicrobiota bacterium
AAAAACTTGGCGGCAAGCTCATCGAGTTCGGCGGTTGGGAAATGCCGGTGCAATACACGAGCATCACGGACGAACATCTCGCCGTGCGCAATGCCGCCGGGATTTTCGACATCTCGCACATGGGCGAAGTCACGGTGAGCGGCGCGGCTGCCACGGAGTTTCTGAATGGTATTCTCACGAACGACATTCGCAAGCTCACGCCCGGCCTCGGCCAATACACGCTCATGTGCAACGAGAGTGGCGGCGTGATTGACGACCTCTACGCCTACTGCCTGTCTGCGAATGTTTTCTTTCTAGTCATCAACGCGTCTCGGATTGAAATCGATGTGGCGTGGTTACAGAAACAAGAGGCGGCGTTCGGTCGTCCGAACGATCTCACGATGAGCGATGCATCCAACAATTACTCTGCCGTGGCAGTGCAAGGCCCGCGCGTGAAGGAATTCATTGATGGATGTTTTTCCGGCGCGTCCACTTGTGCGATGCGCGTCGCGCGCGTCACCGATCTGAAGAAGAATGAGATCGGCGGTTTTCCTTTCGCTGGTGCGACGATGATGGTTTCGCGCACGGGTTACACGGGCGAGGACGGATTTGAAATCGTAGGTCGCGCGGAATCCATCGCAAAGGTGTGGGACGCGTTGCTCGAAGCGGGAAAATCTTTCGGCATCAAGCCGTGTGGACTCGGCGCACGCGATACGTTGCGCACGGAGGTTTGTTATCCGCTCTACGGTCACGAACTGGACGAGAACACGACGCCCATCGAAGCGGGCGTGGGATTTTTCGTCGCACTGGACAAGGGTGAATTCATCGGTCGCAGTGTGTTGGCGGAACAAAAAGCGGATGGCACGAAGAAAAAGTGCGTGGCGTTCAAGCTCACGGACAAAGGCGCACCGCCGCGTCCGGGTTATCCCATCTGGGCGAACGGCGTCGCAGTCGGACAGGTCGTGAGCGGCACGCAAAGTCCTTCGCTCAATCTTGGCATCGGCATGGGCTACGTGCCGCCGGAGTTCGCGAAGGTTGGAACAGTCATCGAGATCGAAGCGCGCGGGCGACGCACCGCCGCCGTGGTGGTGGCAAAGCCGATTTACAAACGGGTGTAGCGGCGGGCATCCTTGCCTGCCGTAGAGCCGGGCTTCCCAGCCCGGCGGAAACAACCTCACGCATAGCCGAGCGTGTTGAAAAGTTCCGATTCATTCTTACACCCCCAATGTTTTATTCGGGCGGCAAGGATGCTCGCCCTCTACGGCAACCAAGGATGGTTGCCGCCACACTCGTGACGCGCCCATAAATCGCAGTCGAGGATTTTTCCCCTTTCAACACCGCGTCTTAGTTGCCTAACCTGCGTTATGGCATCGAAGGTCAAAGTCGCCGTTCTCGGCACAGGTTCGCTCGGCAAGGAACATGTTCGCATTTACGCCCAACTCGTCACGACGCGAGAGGCGGACTTGGTGGGCATCTACGACACCAATCACGAAGTCGCCCGGCACATCGCCGCGAAGCATCGCACTCATGCGCTCGGCTCAATTGAAGAAGCCATCGCAGATGCGGAAGCCGTCAGCATCGTCACGCCCACCAGCACGCACTATGAACTGGCGAAACTTTGTTTGCAGCAGGGCAAACATGTCCTGATCGAGAAACCAATGACCGACGACGCTGAACAAGCGACAGAGTTGGTCAAGTTGGCGCAGGAAAATAACTGCGTGCTCCAAGTCGGCCACGTCGAGCGGTTCAATCCGGTTTTTACTTACCTCGAATCTGTCGCCACGCAGCCGCGCTTCATCGAGACGCATCGCCTCTCGCCGTATCCGGCGCGCAGCACGGACATCGGCGTGGTGCTCGATCTGATGATTCACGATCTCGATGTGGTGCTGGCGTTCGTGAAATCGCCCGTGGTCAGCGTGGACGCGGTGGGCATTCCGGTGTTGAGCAAGAGCGAGGACATCGCCAACGCGCGGCTGCGCTTCGCGAATGGTTGCGTAGCCAATCTCACCGTGAGTCGCATTAGTCCTGAGCGGATGCGGAAGATTCGCGTGTTCAGCGGGCCGGACAACACTTGCTACATCTCGCTCGATTACCGCGCGCAGGAAGGATTCATCTATCGCATCGCTCGCGATGGCGAGGAGGAAAGTTCGCTGCTGAAAAAGCTGCTCGCCTCGCGCGACTCGACCATCGTGAGTGAGTTCGGCGGCAAACGCATCGTGCGCGAGCCGGTGCCGATCCAGAAAGACGAGCCGCTCAAGTTGGAGTTGGAACACTTCATCAAATGCGTGCGCGAGAAACAAACCCCGCGCGTCAGCGGCGAATCCGCGAAAGCGGCGTTGGACTTGGCGTTTGAAATCACGCGGCAGGTGCAATTGAGCAAGTAAGATTCTGAAGCCATGAGCGAATCCACCTTCGAGTCTTTTGAAAAAGAACTCAATCGTCTCGCCACCTCCTTTGGCAAACGCCTCGCCGAACTCAAGCAACCCGGCTACGCGGAAGCTCAACTCCGCGACGATTTTCTTAATCCCTTCTTTCGCGCGCTCGGCTGGGACATGGAAAATCGCGCCGGACTGATCCAGCAGGAACGCGAGGTCGAGATCGAGAGTGCCACGCAGATTGGCGGTGGCCGCAAACGCGCCGATTATCTGTTCCGCGCTGATAAACGCGCCCGCTTTGTCTGCGAGGCCAAGAAACCCGCCGAAGAACTTTCCGCCCGGTACGCTTTCCAAACCAAACGCTACGCTTGGAACAAGCCCGTGCCGCTCGGCATCCTCACCGATTTTGAGGAGATGAAGGTTTATGTCGTCGGCAGCCGCCCCTATCTTGATGAACCGCATGTGGGCGAATGGAAGACTTGGCACTTTCGCCAATACCCGCTCATCGCGCGGGAACTCTGGGATTTGTTGTCCCGCGACAAAGTCGCCGCTGGCAGTATTGATCAAGCCATTGAAGCCCTCCCCAAGCGCCCCACCGGCAAAGGCAAGGCGCGGCAACAATGGCTCATCAAACCCGACCGCACCCGCGCGTTGGACGTGGATTTTCTCAAGTTCCTTGATGAATCTCGGCGCGATCTCGCTTCCGACATTTACAAAAATAACGACCACGACGAACTGCTCGATGGCAACCAGCTTACCGAAGCGGTTCAACGCATCATTGACCGTATCCTGTTTCTCCGCATCTGTGAGGATCGCGACATTGATACTGGCACCACGTTGCAAAGCATCGTTGAAACGTGGCGCAAGAACACCGGCGACGACGACACCGGACGCCGCGCGCATCAGCAGCCGATGGAATTGCGCGATGCGCCGCCCGCAGATTACGGCGCGAGCGGCATTCGTGCGCCCAAGGATTCCCTGTGGCGAGCCATCGTCCGGCACTTTCGCGCGTTGGATCGCCGCCCGCCCACGCATGTTCCTTTTTTCAACGGCAACCTCTTCAAGCCGCACTTCACCGAAACTCTTGTCCTTGGGGATGAATGGCTCGCCGGATTTATCAGCGAACTCAGCGCGGATGAAACGCCCTATCTGTTCAACTACATTGACGTGGAAATCCTCGGCAGTGTCTATGAACGCTTCCTTGGCAAAGTCGTCGTGCTCAAAGGCCGGGGCATCAGCATTGATGAAAAGCCCGAAGTCCGCAAAGCAGGGGGCGTCTATTACACCCCACGCTACATCGTGGATTACATCGTCGAGCAGACCGCCGGGAAAC
>JANNAO010000324.1:0-2218 GCA_031384405.1 Verrucomicrobiota bacterium
GCGTTGTTCTTCATTCGGCTCACGCAACACCGTGTGCAGCGTGGTGACGATGGGCATCCGTAACTCGCGCAGCAGCGCCAGCACATGGCTGCCCGCCGGTCCGCCGAAGATGCCGAATTCATGTTGCACGCAGACCACGTCCACATCCGTGATGTTGAGAAAATCCGCCGCGCGCAGATACGACGGCAAGTCCTGCTCCGCGATTTCAAACCGCACTTCCGCCGGATAATCGTAACCGTCCGCGAGGTCATTCACCGGCACGACGAGACATTGCAGCGCGGGAAATTCTTTCGCCACGGCGCAACGTAAATCCGTCGTGAACGTGGCGATGCCGCATTTACGCGGCAGATAATCGCCGAGAAACGCGATCTTGCGAATGTTGGAGGGAGGCTGCATGAATCGTTGGGTTGATTCTTACGAACTACCACTGTCTGAGCTATGGGGTGTTCACCCCATTGGCGCTGCTCTTTTGATGGCGTAACTTCGTGAGGTAATAAAGTAACAAGTAACAATCCACATCAACTCCATACCTATGAAAATACTGATACCCGTAGTCCTCGCAGCCTTCGTCCTCGTCGGTTGCGACAAACAGAAAGCGGCCATTGATGACAATGCCACCGCCACCAAAACGGCCATTGACCAAGAAAAGAAAGCGGTGGATGCCGCTGCGGTCGCCGCTAAGAAACAGGCGGAGGAGGATGCCGTGGTTGAAAAAGCGAAGATCGAACAAAACAAACTCGCGGCTCAAGCCCAGTTGGATGCGGATAAAGTGAAAGCCGATGCCAAGGCCGAATTTGAAAAAGCCAAAGTGGATGCTGCCAAGCAATAGGCCGTTCACGGACGGCGTTTGCGACAGCAGACTTCCAACCGTTCCTGCCGCTGCCTATGGGGTGAATACCCCATAGGCATTTTGGTGGAATGGTCTGATGCTGGGCAGCGGCATGACCGCATGAAACAAACATTGATCAAGTTGTCACCACGATATGTGGCGAGGGGGCAAAAGCATTTGAAGCCGGGAGTTTGGTGCGACTGCAAAGGTTTCAAGAATGACATCGCTAGTACGCAACGACTGATGCTAGAGTCGGCTAAATCCGTGTGGCGGTTCACCCGTGAACTTGCCCGCCATCATTCTGTGGTGAGCGCACTGTCCCACCCGCCGTTGCCATGATGGTTGCAATATGACCATGAAGCCGAATTCCAAAATGAAGCGCCGCCAGAAGAAAACTGCCCGCGCCACGCGTCCGACCCGGGCCGTCGCGACCGCGAACACTTCCTTCCCAATCATCGGCATCGGTACTTCCGCTGGCGGACTCGAAGCGTTGGAACATTTTCTCGGTCACGTTCCCAAGAACAGCGGCATGGCGTTTGTCATCGTGCAGCATCTCGACCCGACGCGCAAAGGCATCATGCCCGAACTGCTCCAGCGCAATACCGGCATGAGGGTGATCCAGGTCAAGGATCGCACCTTCGTCCAGCCGAACTGCGTCTATGTGATTCCGCCGAACAAGGACATGTCCATCCTGCACGGCGTGCTGCATCTGCTCGAACCGGCGTCGCCGCGCGGGCTGCGGTTGCCGATTGATTTCTTCCTCCGTTCGCTCGCGCAAGACCGGCAGGAGCACAGCATCGGCGTGATTCTTTCCGGCATGGGTTCGGATGGCACGCTCGGGTTGCGTGCCATCAAAGAGAAGGGTGGCGTGGTGTTGGTGCAGGACCCGGCCACTGCAAAATTCGATGGCATGCCGCGCAGCGCGATTGATTCGGGGCTGGCGGATATTGTCGCGCCCGTGGACGATCTGCCGGGCCGGATCATCGCTTATCTTAAACGCACTCCGCTGCATCACACTCCTGAACAGGCGCTGGAAGACAAGACGGCGAGCGCGCTGGACAAAGCCATCATCCTGTTGCGCACGCACACCGGACACGACTTTTCGCTCTACAAGAAAAACACTTTCTATCGCCGCATTGAGAGGCGCATGGGCATCCACCAGATCACCAAGATCGCCGACTACGTCCGCTACTTGCAGGAGAATTCGCAGGAGCTGGATTTGTTGTTCAAAGAATTGCTGATAGGCGTGACCAGCTTCTTCCGCGATCCCGCGTGCTGGGAGGAGTTGCGGGGGAAAATTCTGCCCGCGCTCATCGCCAGCCGCGCCGACGGTCATGTGTTGCGCGCGTGGGTGCCGGGTTGCTCCACTGGCGAGGAAGCGTATTCGCT
>JANNAO010000117.1:0-20618 GCA_031384405.1 Verrucomicrobiota bacterium
GGCACGGGCGTGAATCCCGGCTTCGTCATGGACGTGTTGCCCGTCTGCCTGAGTGGAGTTTGTCGCGATGTCCGCGCCGTCCACGTTCAACGCGTCGTGGACGCCACCACGCGTCGCGGGCCGCTTCAACGCAAGATCGGCAGCGGTCTCGCGCCCAAGGAATTTGAACGCTTGTTCAACGAGAACAAAGCGGGTCATGCTGGCTTGAAAGAATCCGCCGCGCTCATCGCGCATTGTCTCGGTTGGCAACTCGATGAGTTGATCGAGACCGGCAAAGCGATGGTTGCACTGCAAGACATCCACACGCCTCACGTCTCCGTGAAACGCGGCCAGTGCTGCGGCATCCATCAACTCGCCGTCGGTCGCATCAAGGGCGAAGTGAAGATCACGCTCGACATCAAAATGTATCTCCAAGCCCCGAACCCGCACGACGCGTGTCAGATCGTCGGCGAACCCGCGATGAACATGATCATCAACGGCGGCGTGGCAGGCGATGGCGCGACGGTGGCCTCGCTCGTGAACGCAGCGCCGCGCATTCTTAAAGCGCAGCCCGGCTTGCTCCTGATGACAGATATCGGTGTGCCGAGTTTTGCGTGAAACAATTCAAGCGATGAAATCACCCGCGCTTCGCTCACAAAAACTGTCGCCGACAGAATCCAGAAATCCGCGCTCGCTGAACCTGGACACGATGCCGGTGGCGGATGCCGTGCAACTCATGCTGCACGAAGAAGCGAAGGTGACGGCGGCATTGCTCGCAAATAAAACTCTCCTCGCCCGCGCGGTGAAGGTCGTGACGCGCGCGTTTCAATCCGGCGGAAAATTATTTTACTTCGGCGCAGGAACGAGCGGCAGACTTGGCGTGTTGGACGCGAGCGAATGTCCGCCCACGTTCCGCGTCGCGCCGACACTTGTGCAAGGCATCATCGCGGGTGGCGATGTGGCATTGCGAAACGCGGTGGAAGGCGCGGAAGACGACGCAGCAGCGGGAGCAAGAGAAGTGCGGTCGCGACGCGTGACCCAGCGCGATGTGGTCGTGGGCATCGCGGCAAGCGGCACGACGCCGTTCGTTTGGGGCGCGCTTGGCGAGGCGAAGAAACGCGGCGCAACGACGATTCTGCTGTGCTTCAATCCGCACCTGATCATTCCTCGCGCGATGCGTCCGACCCTGGTTCTTACGCCTGATCTTGGACCGGAAGTATTGACGGGTTCAACTCGCCTCAAGGCCGGGACTGCCACAAAACTCGTCCTGAACATCCTGACGACGCTCTCGATGGTTCAACTCGGCAAAGTGAAAAGCAACCTGATGGTGGATGTGAATCCCAGCAACGTGAAACTCCGCGCTCGCGCCGTCCGCATCGTTCGTGAACTGACTGGCGTGGATGAAGCGACGGCGACGGAACGTTTGAAACGCGCGGGATGGGTCTTGAAGAAGGCGATCAACTTCCCAGACTGTTGATCATCTGCTCGATTTTGGGGAAGTTGCCCTTGTGGAAAAAATAGATGAACAGCCGCATGATCGCATTGACGACCACGAGCGTAAGACTCGTCATCACGTAGAGACCGAACGCGTGCGGCGGATCAGGACGCAACAGACACGGCAGTCCGAGATAAAGCACGCTGACCATCAGCACGACTCCCACCGCCCACGGCACCCAGACGTTAAGGGTGGGAAACAAATCCCCCAGCCGCATCAGCAACAGCGGACTCACGCCATAAGCCACGGCGGTGAAGGCTTCGCGAAACTTGCTTCTGTTATGAAACGTTTCCGCGAACGACTTGGCCGCGAACGCGCCAAGAAAGATCATACCCAGCAACGCGACGGATTGGACAACCTCGACGACCACAACTTGCCCCAACTCATAAGTTTTGATCTGTGACGTCTCGCCTTTGTGTTGTTTTCCCCAAGTCATCAGCCCGTAGCCCTCGGCGACAGAAGTGATCAACAACAGCGGCAACACATGCAGGCAAAGAACGAACGCAATGCTCCGCTTGGCGGCATCAATGCCGCCCCACGTCTGCACCGGCCTGAAAATTAACAACAACGCTTTGATCATGCCGGATGATTCTCTGCGAGCGAGGCCATGCTTACAATCAAATTGCTCGCGGCGATGGTTTGCATCGAACAGCGGGCGGTGGCATGAATCAGCCCATCCTCCGCATTCATCTGCGTGATCGTGGTGCTTCAATGTCGGGAGAAGCAGCAATTCTCATTTTGGCGGAGCGCGGCTGTGGCAAAGCCCAGCCGCAGCATGAGGATATGAGAATCCACCTGATATTGTGCGGGAGTGCTGCGGCTGGTCGAGACGACACAGCCGCGCTCCGGGTCAAAATGAGAACTGCTGCGGGAGAAGTTTTGTGGCTATACATTTTTGCGCTGTTTGATACCGTGCCGACCATTATGGCACTCGACGAAACTTTGATGGCGGCAGAAGAGAAGATGGAAAAAACCGTGAACGTGGTGGTGAATGAATTCGCCAGCGTCCGCACCGGCAAAGCCTCTCCCGCACTCGTGGAAAACATCATGGTCGAATCATACGGCTCGATGATGCGTATCCGCGAACTCGCCGGCATCACCACTCCAGAGGCGCGTACGCTCGCCATCCAACCGTGGGACGCCACCACTTTAGGCGCGATTGAAAAGGCCATCCAAAAGGCGAATCTCGGTCTTTCACCCGCTGTTCAGGGCAAAGTGCTGCGGATTTTTTTCCCCGAACTCAGCCAGGAACGTCGTCAGGAATTCGTGAAGATTATCAAGAAGATGGCCGAAGATGGTCGTGTGGCGATCCGCCACGTCCGCCGCGAAGCGATGGATTCTCTCAAGAAGCACGCGCACGACAGCGGCGTGACCGAGGATGAAACCGAGCAGGCTGAAAAAGATCTCCAGAAGTTGACAGATAGTTACAGCACCAAGATTGATGCTCAGTTTACCTTGAAGGAAAAAGAACTGCTGACGGTCTGAGGTGCGGTGTTGGCATTGCTTCAACTTCCAAAATCAAGTCTCACCGGCCTGCTGAGAACCGTCACCTTTGCTTGGATCGAATCCATTATTGCGTGAACACAACGCATACCCGTAAAATCACTGAAGGTTCAACGTCGTAGAATCTCGGTAAATACCTTAACCAAATAACTTGCGTCGTTCGCAAGTGACGGCATTTTGAGGCGCGTTTTTCAGGCATTAAAATCATGAAGGGAATCATTCTAGCAGGCGGGGCCGGTTCGCGGCTCTATCCGTTGACTCTGGTGGCGAGCAAACAACTCCAGCCCGTGTACGACAAACCCATGGTTTATTATCCGCTCACGACTCTGGTCGAGGGCGGCATCAAGGAACTGTGCCTCATCTCCACGCCGCATGATCTGCCACGCTTCAAACAATTGCTCGGCGACGGTTCGCGCTTCGGGTTGACGATTGATTATCGCGAGCAGGAAAAACCAGCGGGCATCGCGCAGGCGTTTCTGATCGCAGAATCGTTCATTGGCAAGGACAGCGTGACGCTGATTCTTGGCGACAATATTTTTTATGGCGGCGACGCGTTTGGGAAAGCGTTCGGCGAATTCAAAGGTGGTGCGACGATCTTTGGTTATCACGTCAATGATCCTGAGCGTTACGGCGTAGTGGAGTTTGATGCGAGTGGCCAGGCGATTTCCATCGAGGAAAAACCCAAGCAGCCCAAGAGCAATTACGCCGTGCCTGGACTCTACATCTACGACAACGAGGTCTTGAACATCGTCAAGAATCAGAAGCCATCGGCACGCGGTGAACTTGAGATCACGGACGTGAACGTCACGTATCTGAAACGCGGCAAGCTGCGTGTCTCGCGTCTGCCTCGTGGATTCGCTTGGCTGGATGCGGGTACGAGCAGCAGCTTGCACGAGGCGAGTGCGTATGTGCAGACGATTGAGAAACGCGCGGGCGTGAAGATTGGTTGCCCGGAGGAGGCTGCGTTTCGTGCGGGAACTCTCACGTTGGCCCAACTCGCTGAATTGACAGGCAAGATGCCGAACTGCGAATACCGAGACTATCTCGCGTCCGTGGTGGCCGAAGCAAACCGACTCAAAAACGAAAAATGATACTTCTTCTTGGCGGCACGGGTTACATCGGGCAGGCATTCGCAACGGAACTTCAACGACGCAACAAACCGTTCGTGAATCTTTCGCGACGTGAGGTGGATTACACGCGCTTTGATCTGCTGCTAGGCTTTTTGAAATCGCGCAAACCGGAGTTCGTCGTCAACGCAGCGGGTTACACTGGCAAGCCGAACGTGGACGCGTGTGAAGTCGCTAAGGCTGATACGCTGATCGGCAATGCGATGCTTCCTCAAACCATTGCTCATGCTTGTGCCGCGGTGAATATCCCGTGGGGGCATGTTTCTTCCGGCTGCATTTACTCTGGAGCGAAGGTGAAAATCGGCGGGCAAGTTCGCACCGAAAAAGACATGACCAAGCCGGAGATGCGGGACTTGGCGGCGAAATCTCCAGAGAATGTTCTGGGCTTCACCGAGACGGACACGCCGAACTTTTCGTTCCGCGATATGCCGTGCAGTTTTTACAGCGGCACGAAAGCTTTGGGCGAAGAAGCCATGTCAGGCATCGGGCAGAGTTACGTGTGGCGTTTGCGCATTCCATTCGATGAGCAGGACAGCATCCGAAATTATTTGAGCAAGGTGCAGCGCTACTCGAAGGCTTATGACAACATCAACTCGATCTCGCATCGTGGTGATTACGCGAAAGCTTGTCTGGACTTGTGGGAGATGCGCGCAGCTTACGGCACTTACAACGTGACCAATCCTGATTTCATCAGCACGCGAGAAGTCGTCGGGATGATCGAGAAAATCCTGAAGCCCAATCGTAAGTTCGAGTTCTGGGAGAACGACGAAGAGTTTTACAAGGTCGCGGCCAAGACGCCTCGCTCGAACTGTGTGATGGATGTCGCCAAGTTGCTCAAGGCGGGCGTGAAGATTCGTCCAGTCCGTGAAGCGGTGGAGTTTTCATTGAGAAACTGGAAGCCGGAAAACATTTAACCTGAAATTACTGTGAACCTACTTGTCACCGGCGGCGCGGGCTTTATCGGATCAAACCTGATCCATTACATTATCGGAAAACCCGAGATCACGAAACTCATCAATCTGGATTGCCTGACTTACGCCGGGCATCCGGCGAACCTTGAAACAGTGTCCAAGGATGCGAAATACGTTTTCGAGAAAGTGGATTTGCGCGATAAGGCGGCGGTGATCCGCGTGGTTGAACAACACGGCATCACGCATGTCATGCACTTGGCGGCTGAATCGCACGTGGATCGCTCGATCACCGGGCCAGGTGATTTCATCAGCACGAACATCGTGGGCACGTTCAATCTGCTCGAAGCGTGCCGAGCGTTCTGGGCAGACAAGTTCGACGACAAACGCTTTCATCACGTCTCCACGGACGAAGTCTATGGTTCGCTCGGTGCGACGGGTTATTTCACCGAGACGACGCCTTACGCGCCCAACTCACCTTATTCAGCCAGCAAAGCGTCCAGCGACATGATCGTTCGCGCGTATCATCACACGTATGGGTTGAACACGGTCATCACCAATTGCTCGAACAACTACGGGCCGTTTCAGTTTCCTGAGAAGTTGATCCCCGTGGTGATCCAGAATTGTCTTTCGCGGAAAAACATTCCCGTTTATGGCGACGGCATGAACGTGCGCGATTGGCTTTACGTGCGCGATCACGCGGAAGCGTTGTGGCAAGTGTTGAATCGCGGCAAGACAGCGGAGACCTACAACATCGGTGGGCACAATGAATGGGCGAACATCAACATCGTGAAACTCATTTGTGATTTGATTGATGAGATGTCGCCACAGTCCGGCGGCAACACGCAAAAGTTGATTACCTACGTGAAGGATCGCGCCGGGCATGATCGGCGTTACGCGATTGATGCGACCAAGGTGAAGAACGAACTCGACTGGGTGCCAGCTTACACGTTTGAGAAAGGCATCCGCGAGACGGTGCGCTGGTATCTTGACAATCAGGCGTGGGTTAAGACGGTTCTGGCCAAGCCCGCCCACTGAAATTGAAAACAGCGAAGAACCTTGATTTACACAGTAAGAGGGGAAGCCAGAAACAGTTGATAATCGAGCACTTGAAGTTGGTGCACCCAATAGGAGTTGAACCTATAACCTGCTGATCCGTAGTCAGCCGCTCTATCCAATTGAGCTATGGGTGCGCCCAAGGGATTATTAGCCTAGAAAACGTATCGCCACCGCGCAAGACATTTTGCCAAAACAAACAGGACAAACTCGTTTTAGCCGCTGATTTGCGCTGATAAATGTTGTCCTCACATGGCGAACACTGTGGAAATCCTCCACGCTTGAATCCCATTCCCCTTCTGCTTTGCCTCTTTGCCCACGAACAGTTTTGGTGTTCAATTCTCCCGCAGCAGACAAAAACTTCTCGCCATGATTTTGCCACACATGATTTTTCCTGATCAGATTCGCCTCAAGTTGAATATCGCCACGCTCCTCGCTCTCTCGCTGTCTGTCATCACAAGTCTTGCTGCCACCAACTCTCCGTCCGCCGCGACCCTCGCCGAACTCACCAAACCTGCAAAGAAAATTCCCTTCAAGGAAGTCATCCTCGCCACCACGCGACATCGCATCCTCGACTTCGACACGAACAACCCCGCGCATCGCGAGTTGTTCCAGAAGATTTCCGCTGCCGCCAACGCTGCTCTCACCAACGCCCGCTCTGCCGGATTGTTTTCCGCCCGCGCCAACGAAGCGGGCAATCACATGGAATCCTTCGTCCGCGCCGCGCTCAAGGACGCTGGCCTCAACTCGCGCGTCCCGATCACCACGGCAGGAAACGCGCAGGCCGTGGGTTATCCCGACGTGGAAATCCTCAGCACCCCGCCATGCTACATGGAATTGAAGACTTACAACGCCACCACCGCCAACACCACGCAACGCTCCTTCTACTATTCGCCGTCCGAACATCCCAAGGTCACGCGCGACGCCTTGCATCTGCTGCTCGCTTACGAATTGGAAAAGACCGAGCGCGATGGCAAAACTGCATTTCTTCCCACGCATTGGAAACTCATCACGCTGCAAGACTTGGAAGTGGATCTGAAATTTGAATTCAACCAGAGCAATCGCGGCCTCTACGGCAAAGGTGCGACCAAAGCCCCCCTCGGTGAAGGCGCAGTGAAGAACTAGGGCTTCGCTGTTTTCAGTGAGGCCACGAATCAGATGTGAGCGAGCTACACTGCCTCCCTCGCCCCTTCGGAAGGGGAGAGGGAATGAGGGTGAGGGGAAATGGCATGGCAATTATGATGGCGCACGAATTGTCATTCGAGTGCTTCAGCAAAGCTCGCACGCTGGTTTCGCAATCACGATTTCTCCCCTCACCCCGGCCCTCTCCCCATCCGATGGGGCGAGGGAGAATTCTACCCCGCGCCTCGAAATTTTTGCATCACGCTTTGCACCTTTACCGAAACAGCGAAGAAACAAACCGCCGCCTCATCGCAGCAACTCAGCCGCGATGCGCGTCCCCAGCTTTTCCGCCGCGTTCACCGAATCCACGCCGGACGCCCGCTTGGCCGGGCCATCGCGGAAGGACACAGCGTTGATGGAGATTTTCCCTTCCACGATCTCCGCATACGCCGCCACCGGACTTTGGCAACCGCCGCCCATGCCGCGAAGGAACGCGCGCTCCGCCGTCACCGCTTGAAATGTTTCTGCGTGATTCAACCGCTCGCAAATCTGCGCGATACGCTCGTCGTTCGTCCGAATCTCGATCCCAATCGCCCCCTGCCCCACGCACGGCAACATCGTTTCCGTGTCAATCACCGTGGCGAGCAATCCATCGGAAACGCCATCGCCAGACAGCTTGCCATCGGACGCGATGTTGAAGTTTAGTCGTGAAATTCCAGCCAGCGCGAGAACGGTGGCATCCAACTCGGCGCGTTCAGCCACCTTGGTCATGCGAGTGGCGACGTTGCCGCGAATTTCCACGATGTTCAGATCGGGGCGAGCGAGTTTCAATTGCGCAGCGCGTCTCGTGCTGCTCGTGGCGATGGTTGCGCCTTGAGGTAATTCGCGCAGCGTGGCGTTCGGTTGAAAACCACGAAAGCCACTTCGTCCTTCGGCGCGATAGATCAAGACATCACGCACATCCGCGCGCTGTGGCGTGGCGGCCAGCATCAATCCCTCCGGCAATTCCGTGGGCAAATCCTTCAGACTGTGAACGGCCAAATCTGCCTGACCGTTGAGCAGTGCGACTTCGAGTTCTTTCGTGAACAAACCCTTTGGCAAACTCGGATCCGTCTTGGACATCGAAGCGGTCTGGAGTTTGTCGCCGGTCGTCTTGATGACTTGGAAGTCAAAGCGCAGTTCAGGAAAAGCCGCGCGGCATTGAGCGAGGATCAAGTGCGTCTGTGCCAAGGCAAGTGCGCTTCCGCGTGTCGCAATGATGATTGGACGTTCCATAGAGGAGTTCATTATTTCGGATTCACGCACCACGCACCACGCACCACGCTGCCTTCTTCACGCAACACGTCACATTGCACCACCGCCCGCGCCTTCTCCTCGATGATCGCTTCACACTTCGCGATCTCTTCCTTGCGCTGACCAAGGTAATCGTCCGCGATGCTTTGCAGGTCATCCACGTTGTAGAGATAGACGTTGTCCAAGTGGTTCACTTCGGGATCAATATCGCGAGGCACAGCGATGTCTATCAAGAGCAGTGGACGATTCCGCCGCAGTTTCATCAGCGGTTCAAGTTTGGCGCGATCCAGAATGTGATGCGGCGCGGCAGTGCTGCTGATGGCGATGTCAACCTTCTCAAACTCCCGCGACCAATCATCAAACTTCACCGCGCGGCCACCCAGGTCTTTGGCCAGAACTTCTGCGCGATCATGCGAGCGATTCGCCACCACGATGCTCTTCGCGCCGCGCGACAACAATGCCCGCGCCGTTTTCTCGCTCGTGTCGCCCGCGCCGATGACCATGACTTCGTGGCCTTCGAGCGTGCTGAAAATTTTCTCCGCGAGTTCCACCGCGACGGATGCCACGGAGATGCTGCCGCGCTGGATGTTGGTTTCCGTGCGGACTTGCTTGGCGACGTTGAAAGCACGTTGAAACGCTTTGTTCAACCGCGCGCCGGTGTGCCCACTTTTCAACGCGAGATCGTAAGCCGACTTGAGTTGACCCAGAATCTCCGTCTCGCCGAGAACCATCGAGTCGAGGCCGCACGCGACCTTGAATAAGTGATGAACACTGTGCGGCTCGTGCAGCGAGTAAAGCTCCTGTCCGTTCGGCTCGGCTTGCGCGTGGACGCTCGCGAAAAACTGTTTCAACTCACGCGTCGCCTTTGCCGGTTCGTTCGGCGTGGCGATGTAAAGCTCCACGCGATTGCAGGTGGAGAGGATCACAGCCTCAGTCGCGAGTCCCTCACTGCGAAGTTTCTGGAGCGCGTCGGGAATCTTCGCCTCGGCAAAGGCGAATCGCTCGCGCAGTTCCACGGGTGAGGTTCGATGGCTGAGTCCGACGACAACGATGCTCATGGGTTATGCAACGTTGAGAGAAGATTTGTGCCCCAAAACGTCAGCACGATGAACACAAAGATGCCGATGAGTCCGATGGCGAACCGGCGTCCCGTGAACGCCGCCCGCCAATGGCCGAACAACAGCACCGCATACATCAACCACAGCAGCGCAGACCACAGAACTTTTGTTTCCTTCCAATAGACCACGCCCTCTTTGTGTGGAATCTGCCCGCCTGCCGCGAGACCGATGGTCAGCAAAACAAAACCGACCAGCGCGAGCCGCGACGCGACTTTGTCCAGCCGCTCGATTGAAGGCAGCAACGAAAGCATCGCGCGCAGTTTGTCGAACTTGAGATTGTGTTGCTGCGTGAGAAACATCGCCGCTGCTGCCGCGCACAAACCAAACGCTCCGTAGGCGAGCATGATCGTTGCGGCATGAAGACTTTGCAGACCGCCAGAAAAAACCGGTTTGTCGCCATGCGGCGGATCGAGCGACGGCATCAACGCAAACACACCCACCGAGAACAACACCGGCGACACGAAAGCGCCCACAAAGCGAAGTCGAGGCATCAATCCGATGACAAGATAAGCGAGCGTCGTTGCCCAGGTGAAGAAGACCATCGCCTCGAACAGATTGTTGACCGGACAACGGTTCAGCGAGAAACCGCGCTGAAACAGAGCCGTCGAGTGCAACGTGAACGCGCCGAGCAATAGGAGATAATTGACGCGATCATCCCGGCGGAATCCTTTCCGCCAGAGAAACACCGAGTAAATCATGCTCACGCCGTAAAGAAAAACAGCGAGCAGGAAGAGATGCCGGTCAGAGCCGATGCCAGTGAACCAATCCACGATCACAGGTTAAACAGTAGGAATGATGGAGCAAGAGACAATTATTCCACCAACGTTTTCAGCTTTGGAGTCCGCGCCGCGCTCTGTTAATCTCGCCGCATGGAATTGTTCTACAAAATTTTGAAGACCGCCGTGGATGGTCACGCGTCCGATGTCCACATCAAGATCGGCACGCCCATCATTTTCCGCATCAACCGCGAACTCATCGCCATCGAGTGCCCGCATCCCACGGAGAGTTGGATGAACAACGTGATCGCAAGCATCACTCCGCCGCACATGAAGAAAAAAGTCGAAGATGAGCGCGAAGCGGACTTCTCCTATTTCGTCCCCAACGTCGGACGCTTCCGCACGAATCTTTTTCAACAGCGCGGTCAATGGTGTCTGGCCATGCGTTACGTGAAGACCCATGTGCCGAGCTTCGAGGAACTCGGTTTGCTCCCGCAGATCAGGAAGATCGCCGAAGCCCCACGCGGCATCGTACTCGTCGCGGGTTCAACTGGCAGCGGCAAGTCCACCACGCTCGCGGCGATGATCGAGCACATCAACGGCAACTTCAAAAAGCACGTCATCACGCTGGAAGACCCGATTGAGTTCGTGTTCGAGGACAATCAATCCGTCATCGAACAGCGCGAGGTTGGGCTGGACACGCTTTCATTTCATCACGCGCTCAAACACGTCCTGCGTCAGGACCCGGACATCATCATGGTCGGCGAAATGCGCGATAGCACCAGCTTCGCCGCCGCCATGAGCGCGGCGGACACAGGCCATCTCGTGTTGTCCACGCTGCACACCACAAACGCGTCGCAATCCATCACGCGCATTCTCGATTTCTTTGAAGCCAACGAACGGGAACAAGTCCGCCGCCAACTCGCTGGAACGTTGCAAGCCGTCGTCTGTCAGCGCATGGTGGCGACCATCGCTGGCAAGATGACTCCCGCGCTAGAGATCATGATCAACACCGGCACGGTGAAAAAACTCATCGAAGAAAACCGTTTGGACAAACTCGCCGTCGCCATCGAGACCGGCACAGACGACGGCATGTTGAATTTCAATCAGGCGCTCTTCAACCTCGTGAAACAAGGCAAAGTCTCCGAGAAAGAAGCGATGGCTAAAGCCACCAACGCGCAGGCGTTGGAGATGAACTTCAAAGGCATCTTCCTCGACGAAGGCCGCCGCATCCTCGGTTGACGAACCGATCAGCGGAAGCACTCGCTACGGCTTCTACACATCCAACTGCTCCGGCAGGCCGAGAATCTTGACGCTGGCGGCGATGCGGATGGGGATGGCGGATTCCGTCGTCAACCGGCCCAGCACGCGGATGTCTGCTGGCAGCAGACTAGAGGCGACCTTGTCCTTGCGGATTTCTTTGGCGATGCCGCCTTCGATGCGGCGGCGCATCCGGTCTTCCACTTCGAGAGGCGCGATGAAGATTTTTTCCAACTTCAGATTGCGTTTGGCTTCCTCGAACAGCCGCGAACTGTCGCGGAGAAATTCTGGCAGACACTCCCGCCTGCCCTCACGCCAGAGGCCATCCCAGAGAACTTTCGATTCACCTATGGTGAGAGCTTCGGAATCGCTGATGCGGTAATTTCCGCCCAGCGTGTTGATGATGTGCTCCTTCATCCGCTGATAAAACGACGTGCCTGTCTGTCCGATATGCGTGATCCGATAAGCGTCCCCGACACGTATCGCCCAAAAATAAACTCCGCCTGCTTTGCGATTCTTGGTATCAGCGAGGACGTCTTGAGTTTCGGAATAGGCGGGGTGAGGCCCGTCAAATTTGACCGTGAGGATTTTGGGAGTGCTGCTTGCCGCGCGTGTTGTTGCCATGTGTTGCTTTGGGTCTGTTTGATTTCGCGGAGAGTAAAGTCACTGGCGCGGTCGTGAAAGAGGAAACTTGCGTTAGCTCCGGTGGCGCGGGTTTCTTTGACGGCAGAGAGAGCGTCACCTAGCATGGCGGCATCATGGCTGAACCCATCAATCATCCGCGCGATCCCTTGCACGGCATCACGCTGGAAAGCATCCTCAACCAACTCGTGCAGCGACATGGTTGGAGCGAGATGGGACGCCGCATCCCGATCCGGTGTTTCCAATTCAATCCAACAGTGAAGTCGGCACTCACATTTCTTCGGAAGACTCCGTGGGCGCGGGAGAAGGTTGAGGGCTGGTTTATTTCGGAGCTGTGAGCGCGCTCTTCACTTCTTAATCTTCATCGTAATCTTAATCTCCCCTCGACTGGATCAAACCAACAAGGGGAGAAAACGATTTAGATTAAGATGAAGATTATGATTAAGACCGAGGGGACGTTGCGTAATGCACGTTGACGCCGCGTGGCGCGGTTGGTTTGCTATGTGCGATGTCTGAACACTCGCCCGCTCCCGTTTCCACGCCGCACGTCGTCGGGGAAAGCTACGACTTCCAAACCATCCGCACCGCACTCGGTGGTCAACCGCTCCCGCCCAACTTTGTCATCCATCGCGATGGCGCGATCCTTGGCATCTGTCTCGGCAAGATGTGGAATCCGCTCGCGGAAGGTGATCCTGCGGAAGTTTGGGTCGGGCGCAAAGACCCGTTGCCGAAGTGGGGCGTTAAGCTGGCAGCCACCACCGGGCCGCTGCCGGTTTATGTGCGACGCGAGGAAGGCGGCAAATGGTTTTTCATCGGCCAACACGAAGTGACCGGGAGCAGCACCGAGCCGAACGACATCCGGCATCGCCTCAAGCCACCGGCCATCACGAGCATCTCGCGCATTGTCTATCTCAAGCGGAAACAAAATGGATGAATGGATGAATTGATTGATGGATGGATTTATGGCGGCGCAAATCCAACAATCCAATCATCCACCAATCCACCCGCCGGCAACCCCTTCTTTGCTCCGTGGCGACTCTGATCCTCAAACCCATTCAAACGCTCGACGCTCCAGAGTTGGAGTTGTATCTCACGCTGCGTCGCGTGGATGAACACGAACGCGCAGGCGTGTTGGTGGCCACGAATGCCAAGGTGGTTCATCGCCTGTTGGCGAGCCGGTTCACTGTGGACTCCGCGTTGCTCACGCCCGCGTGGCTGGAAAAACTTGAACCCGAACTCCGCGCGCGACCCGAAAACGAAATCATCGTCCATGTCGGCGAGAAGGCTTTGCTGGAAACCATCACGGGCTATCACTTGCATCAAGGTGTGATGGCGGTGGGAAGGATTCCGCCGCGACCGCAGTTTGAATCACTGCTTCAAAAATCCCCGCGCCCGCTGCTGCTCGCTGCCGTCGAAGGAATCGCCAGCGCGGAAAATCTGGGCGCAATCGTCCGGGGCTGCGCGGCGTTCGGGGTGCATTTCTTGATCGTGGGCGAGACGTGTGGCAGTCCGTTTCAGCGGCGGGCCGTCTCCGGCTCAATGGGCAGCATCTTCGAGCAGCCCGTGGTGCAGGTGGACAATCTTGTGGAAACGCTGACCGCGTTGCGTGCACTTGGCGTCCGTTGTCTTGCCGCACATCCGCGTTCCGACGCGAAGAAATTATCAGCCGTGGATTTGCGCGGGGATTGTTGCCTTGTCTTCGGCGCGGAAGGTCCGGGACTCACCGCCGCGACACTCGCCGCGTGTGACGAGATGGTGGAAATCCCGATGCCCTCGCACATGAATTCCTTGAACGTGGCCGCAGCAACAGCGGTGTTCCTCTACGAAGCGACTCGGCAGCGGGGGTGAGGGTGTATGAATCGGAGCTTTCTATTTTATCAACAATTCTAGGCTTTCAAGTTGTTAATCCACTGCCGTATCCTCCGAACGCGTGCGAGCAGCCTTGTCGCAATGTCAGTCAGATCAGATGCCATGATTATTTCTAAGATAACTCTAAAAAATTGGCGGAACTTTGAAAATGTCGAAGTGGATTTGACCGATCGTGTGTTCGTAGTTGGACCAAATGCGGCTGGTAAATCGAACTTCTTGGATGTGTTTAAATTTCTCCGTGATATCGCGCTTCCGCGTGGCGGTCTGCAAGAGGCGATTCTTCAACGCGGCGGCATACCTAAAATACGATGTCTCTCTGCACGAAAAGAAACCGAAGTTGGAATCTCCGTTGAATTGAAAAGGTCAGGCGAGGAAAAATTTGCTTGGCGGTATTCAATCGGTATCAAACTTGAGCAGCGCGGTTCTCGTGAGCCGTATCTCACACATGAGCGGGTCTGGCGAGATGGTCAGTCAGAGCCAATTATTGATCGTCCAAATGATGAAGACAGGGTTGATTCAAAGCGTAAGACACAAACTTATCTCGAACAAGTCAGTGCCAACCAGTCATTCCGAGAGATATCAGAGTTTTTTCAGGAGGTAAATTATTTGCATCTGGTACCACAGTTAATCAAGTTTCCAGAAGCATTCAGCGGCAAGAAGCTGGCTGGTGATCCGTTTGGAATGGATTTTCTTGTGAGTGTCGCTAAAGCCACTCCGAAAGTGCGTGAAGCTCGTTTGCGCAACATTGACAGGGCGTTGGCACTTGTTGTTCCACAGCTTCGAGAGCTTGCTTATAGGCCAGATGAGTTAACAGGTGTTCCGCACCTTCAGGTGAAATTTGAACATTGGAGAGGAATCCCGAGTAACCAACGGGAGGATCAGTTTTCCGACGGCACTCTTCGTCTCATCGGATTACTTTGGTCGCTGTTATCTGGCGATTCGTTACTGCTCCTAGAAGAACCAGAGCTTTCCTTGCACACTGGTATCGTTAGCCAGCTTGCTCCGCTTATTCACCGACTGCAAAAGACCAAGAGCGGCAAGCGGCAAATCATTCTGAGCACGCACAGCGAGGCTCTTCTGAGCCATCACAGCATTGATCCGAGCGAGGTGCTAATGCTTATCCCTGACAAAACAGGTAGCACCCAGGTAAGTCCCGCTTCGTCTGATGAACAGATTGAAGCATTGCTTCAGGGAGGCATGAACATAGCAGAAGCAGTTATGCCTAGAACGCGCGCGAGTGAAAGCCACCAGTTGTTGATGCATTTTAATTAAAGGTATGGCTTGTGAAGTCCCCATTACACTCGCTGTCGAAGATGAATTGAGCGAGCACATGCTCCGAGCAATTCTTAACCAGACGAAGCGTGATTTTCTCGTTGTGTCTGTATACGGTAGGAAAGGGGCGGATTACCTTCGTCAAAAACTCCCTGCTTTTAACAATGCGGCCAAAGGTTCGCCGTATTTGGTATTAACCGACTTGGATAGACATCCATGTGTTCCTGAATTGATTGAAAAGTGGTTTGATTGTCACTTGAACGAGTTTCCGAAGCGTCGTCATGCCAATTTGATTTTTCGAGTAGCGGTAACAGAAGTTGAATCGTGGGTGATGGCAGATCGAGAACGTTTTTCCGAATTTTTAGGCATACCTACTAATCTTATCCCTGAACAGATAGATGGTATCCTAGACCCAAAGGAACTTCTGCTGAAACTTGCCTCAAAGTGTCGTAATCGCCAATTGCGAGATGATATTGTTCCGCGCCTTGGCGACAAACGAAAAATTGGTCCAGACTACAATGGTAGGCTTGGTGAATTTGTTCAGTCCCGTTGGCGAGCGAATGTTGCCTACGCGCACTCGGCCAGTCTTGCGCGGGCATGGAAAAAACTTGTGGGATTTCACCCAATCTACAAAGGGCTGAAACAGTGAGTTTGACGTTCATCATTCTCGCGATTACCTAAGCGGAAGACTTTCAACTTTCTTCACGCTTCTTCTTCCCCCATGCTTCGCGTGTGGAAGCTGCGCCAATCCTTGCTGTGGCTGTGGTCCTGGTCTGTGCCGGGGCCAGCTTCTTTTTTTCTCTCGCTGAAACCGCGCTCTTTTCCCTCAGCAAATGGCAGGTGCGCCAGCTCGCAGATTCCAAATCGCGCGCGGGTGAAGTTGCCTCGAAGTTGTTGGCCGAATCTCAAGACCTGCTCGCGACGATGGTGCTGGGAAACTCCTTCGCAAACATCGGCCTGCTCGCCATCGGTCTGTGGATGGGCTTGAGCGAGCAGTGGCCGTTGTGGTGGACAATCGGCGGAGTGTTGTTGCTCACGTTGATCGTCGGCGAAGTGTTGCCGAAGACGTTCGCGGTGCGGCGACCGGATGTGTGGTCGCTGCGCGTGGCGCGTCCGCTGGCGTGGGTGCATCTGGTGGCGCGTCCATTGCATCAACTGGCGCAGCGATTGAATCGCGCCTTGATGCACGCGGTGGTTCCTGCGTCCGTCAAACCGCAACTCACGGTGACCGATGCGGATTATCAGGAGTTGGTGGATTACGCCTTTCAACAGGGCAACCTCGCGCAATCCGCGCGCGACATCATCCTTCAGATCGTGAATCTGGATCGCAGTAAGGTGAAGGATGTGATGCGTCCGTTGGGAAAGATGGCGGCGATCCCGGATGACTTGTCGCTGGAGGAAATGATTTCCGCCGCGCGCAAGTGGCGTTACCGGCGGCTGCCGATGTTCGATGAAACGCCCGATACCATCGTGGGCATCTTGAACACGCGCGCGTTGCTGCTTGATCCTAATGTGGATTTATCCGAAGCGATTGAGTTCCCGTCGTTCGTGCCGGAGACGATGAATTTGCTGCAACTGTTCAAGAGCCTTCAGCGTCAGCGGCGCGGCATGGCGATCGTGCTGGATGAATTCGGCGGCGTGGCAGGACTCGTGACGATGGAAGACATCCTCGCGGAACTCGTCGGCAAACTGCATCACGCGGTTTCAACGGAGGGTTTCGTGATGGAGAAACAAGGCGCAGGTCGCTGGCGCGTGAGCGGCACGATGCGGCTGGATGATTTCCGTCGCGAGCATCCCGATCTTGCGGATGTGCCCGACGTGGAGACGATGGGCGGTTTGCTCGTGAAGTTGTTGGATGTGGTGCCGAGCGCGGGCGAGTCGGCGGCGTATCGCGGATTGAAGCTCACGGCTCAAGTCGTGGATGAGCGACGTGTGAAAGAACTGTTGGTGGAGGAGGCGAAGTAAATGGGGAAACATTCAACATTCAACATTCAACGTCCAACATCGAATGAGATGTCCGTAGGCTGTGCATTGAATGTTGAATGTTCCCTCTGACTCATGGAAACCAACCCTCTCATCATCCTGCTGCTCGGCGCGTGTCTCGCGTTGTCGTTTCTGCTTTCCGGCATGGAGGCGGGGGTGTTTGCGTTGAGCCGGTTGCGAATCCGACAACAGATTCGCGTGGGAAAATCCTCGGCGCGCGTGCTGCATCAGTTTCTGGAAAACCCGGAGAACTTTCTCTGGACGATCATCGTGGGGAACTCGCTGGTGAACTTCGTCGCGCTGGGATGGTTCTTCGCGATGTTGCACGGCCAGGTCTCGTTGAGGTCGGGTTGGTTTGCGCTCTGGTTCTTCGTGGTCGTCGTGGTGTTCTACACGTTCTTCGATCTACTGCCGAAGATGTTGTTCCGCACATATCCGAATCGCCTGTGTCTGATGCTGGCGAAGCCTTTCAGCGCGCTGCATCTCGGTTTGCGCCCCATCGTGGGCGTCGTGGAATGGTGCGCGCGGCTGTTGCTCAAGTGGACGGGCGGCAAGAAGTTTTCCGGTCAGCTTTTCGGCAATCGCGAAGAGCTGCGTCAGGCGATGCAGGAATCCGAGCAGGTCTTCAGCACGGAAGAACAGGGCATGATCAATCGCGTGCTTGATCTGGAAAATCTCACCGTGCGCCAGATCACCAAGCCGTTGGCTGAAGTCGTGACCATTTCTGCGGAGGCCACGGCAGACGACGCGCTGAAAATTTTCCGCGAGAGCGGGCTAACACGTCTGCCCGTCTGGCAACAGCGCGATGGCGCACAACGCATCGCCGGGATTCTCAGCGCGGAGAGTCTGATGTTCAGCGCGGAACAGAATCCCGCGCGGAAAGTGTCCGAGGTGATCGCGCCCGGGTTATTCGTGGATGAGAACGCGCGATTGGACATCGCGCTGGAGCGATTGCAACGCGGCGGTCAACGCGTGGCTGTGGTTCTTGGCCGCGATGGCAAGGAAGTCGGCATCGTGGGGCTTGAAGATATTTTGAAGACGATCTTCGGGGAGGTCAGGCTCTGATGGACTCGCACGAAATAACGATGCTGGTGTTGAAGATTCTCGCCGTGCTGGTGCTGGTGGCGTTGAACGGATTTTTCGTGGCCACGGAATTTGCGCTCGTCAAAGTGCGCGCCACGCAATTGGAGACGGACGCCACGCGCGGACATAAACGGGCGAAGATGGCGTTGCATCTCGTGCATCATCTGGACGCTTATCTGAGCGCGTGTCAGTTGGGCATCACACTCGCGAGTCTAGGACTGGGATGGATCGGTGAACCGGTGTTCGCTGACATTCTCAAGCCCGTGTTTGGCTGGTTCAATGTGGAGAATCCCAAACTGCAACACTCCATCTCGTTCGGTGTGGGTTTCAGCGTCATCACTTTTCTGCACATCGTCATCGGTGAAATGGCGCCGAAATCCGTAGCCATCCGCATGGCGATGCCGACGACGCTGTGGATCGCCTATCCGATGAGATGGTTTTATCTGGCGATGTATCCGTTCATCTGGGTTTTGAACGAGAGCGCGTTATTTGTTCTGAAACTGGCGGGGTTGTCTCCAGTGCATGAAGGTGAAACCATTCACACCGAAGACGAGTTGCGACTCGTGCTGGCCTCCTCACAAAAGCAGTCTGGCGCGTCGCGGTTCAGCCGGGACGTCGTCCAGAACGCGCTCGATCTCCGTCTGCGTGTGGCGCGCGATGTGATGCGTCCGCGCAAAGAGATCACTGCGCTCGACACCAAGGCCAGCATTGCAGAATGCCTGGAACTCGCCGAGAAATCTCGTTACTCGCGGTTTCCGCTATGCGAGGACGGCGACTTGAATCGAACGCTCGGCGTGATCCACATCAAGGATTTATTCGCACACCGGCACACGGCAAAGACTGGCGACGAACTTTCCTCCGTGATGCGGAAAATAATTTACGTTCCTGAAACGGCGCGGCTGGAAAAACTTCTCCAGTTGTTTCTCGAACGGAAACTGCATCTCGCCATCGTGGTGGATGAATACGGCGGCACGGTTGGCCTTGTGACGCTGGAGAACATCATGGAAGAACTCGTGGGTCAGATTCAGGACGAGTTCGATCAAGAGAAGCCGCTGCTCACGAGATCGAGCGAGACGACTTGGGAAGTGTCCGGCGCATTGCCGCTGCATCAACTCGAAGAACTCGTCGGTGCGGCGTTGAAAGCCGAGGGCATCACTACGACGAGCGGGTGGGTGACGCACAAGCTTGGTGGATTTCCCAAAACGGGCGACGTGGTGAACGTGGGGAACTGCGAATTGCGCGTGGAGGAAATGGAAGGGACGCGTGTCGCCCGACTGCGCGTGTCGCGGAAGCCAGCGACGGACATGAGCGCGCAGTTGTGAAGCTGACAAATCAAACAACATCATGGAAACACCATTTTCACTCAAAGGCGAGATCGCCTTGATCACCGGCGGCGGCAGCGGACTTGGACTTGGCATCGCGACGTGTTTCGTTGAAGCCGGGGCGCGCGTCGTGTTGGTCGGGCGACGGGCTGATGTGCTGAAGGCCGCTGCGAAGAAACTCGGCAAGAACGCGACGGTGGAAGCGCACGACATCACGCGGTTCGACGCAGCGGAGGAGTTGATCCAGCGCGTGACGAAGCGCGTCGGGCCGGTTTCCATTCTCGTCAACAACGCGGGCGTTCATCTGAAGAAACTCGCCGTGGACACGACAGCCTCGGAGTTCAACACCGTGTTGCAGACGCATGTTGTCGCGGCATTCGCGCTGACGCGCGCGGTGTTGCCCGGCATGATAAAACGAAAACACGGCAATGTTTTGTTCACGGCTTCCATGGCGTCGCTGTTCGGCATCCCTTACGTCACGGCGTACTCTGCGGCGAAGTCAGCCTATCTCGGCGTCGTGCGTTCGTTGGCCACGGAAGTCTCGCCACACGGCGTGCGCGTGAACGCCATCGCGCCCGGCTGGATCGAATCCGACATGATGCGAAAAGCGTTGGACAACGACCCCGCGCGCAAAGCGAAGATTCTCGGACGCACTCCGATGAATTGTTTTGGCAAAGCGGAAGACGTCGGCTGGGCGGCCACGTATCTGTGTTCGCCAGCGGGAAAGTTCGTGACCGGAGTGGTGTTGCCAGTGGATGGCGGAGCGAGCATCGGGTTTTGATGCGGACTGAGCCGCTGGAGTTCTTCGCTGTTATCGGTGGAGGCACAAAATAAAAAGCGCGGGCTGTAATGCCTCCCTCTCCCCTTCGG
>JANNAO010000576.1:0-6153 GCA_031384405.1 Verrucomicrobiota bacterium
TAATCCAAGCGCGGGTCTGCGCCTTTTCCTGTTCGGTCATTTCAGCGACGGGTTTCATCGGTCACATTCTCCCATCACAAAGTCGAACGAACCCAGGATCGAAACCGTGTCGCTCATCATGTGGCCGGGCAACAGGTGCGACAGGATGCTCAGGTTCACGAAGCTGGGGCTGCGAATCTTCATGCGATACGGCGTGCCGCCGCCACGGCTGTTGATGTAAAAGCCCAGTTCGCCCTTGGGATTTTCATGGCCAAAATAAACTTCGCCGGGCGGGCAGTTCATGCCCTGCGTCACGAGCATGAATTGATGAATCAATTCCTCCATGCTCGACATGACCTTGTTCTTCGGCGGCAAAACGATTTTGCCATCGGCGACGTTGACCGGCTCTTTCGATTTGTTCTCGAAGCCGCCGGGGAGTTTGTCGAGGCACTGATGGACGAGGCGCACGCTCTGGCGCATTTCCTCCATGCGGACGAGGTAGCGATCGTAGCAATCGCCAACTGAGCCGAGCACCACGTCGAATTGCAAATCTTTGTAACAAAGATACGGCTGCGCTTTGCGAAGATCGTAATCGACGCCGCTGCCGCGAGCGTTCGGGCCGCTCAAACCGAAATCAATGGCCTCCTCCTTCGAGATGACGCCGACGTCTTTGGTGCGATCCACCCAGATTTTATTGCGCGTGAGCAGCGTCTCGACTTCGGCGATGTTGACGACGACTTCGTTGAGGAACTTACGCACCGCCTCGCACCAACCGGGCGGCGTGTCGCGCGAAACGCCGCCGATGCGCGTGTAACTCGTCGTGAACCGCGCGCCGGTGAGGGATTCACAGAGGTTGTAAATCTTTTCGCGCTCGGTGAACGTGAGGAGGAAAACCGTCATCGCACCCACATCCATCGCGAAACAGCCAACGCCGAGCAAGTGCGACGAAATGCGCGCCAGTTCCGCGCAAATCACGCGGAGGTATTGGCAGCGCGGCGGGAGTTTGTCGTGGATGCCGAGGAGTTTTTCCACCGCGAGCGCGTAGGCGACGTTGTTCGCCATCGGCGCGAGATAATCCAGCCGATCCGTGTAAGGGATGAACTGGGTGTAGGTCATGTTCTCGGCGATTTTTTCGTCACCGCGATGCAGATAGCCGATGTCAGGAATCGCCTTGGTGATGATCTCGCCGTCCAGTTCCAGAATAATGCGCAACACGCCGTGAGTGGACGGGTGCGACGGCCCCATGTTGAGGACCATCTTTTCGCCCTGCATGTCCTGCAAATCTTCGGCGGGCGGAAAAGACCGCGCCGCCGCCGCCGCTTTGGCAGCAGAATCGCGAATCTCGATTGATTGAACTTCAGGCATTGCCTTAATTGATCGGGAATAAACGCAGAGACGCAGAGAGCGCAGAGGTTCGCTGAGAAAATAAAAACTTCTTCTCCGCGTTTCTTTGCGTCCTTTGCGTCTCTGCGTTTAATTCGGTAGCCATGAAAATCAGTTCCCTGGCGTCCGCACGCGCGGCTCGCGTTCAATCGCGTCCCTGCCACCCGGCGTAGTGACAAACGGTCCGCCTTCGATAGGCGCAGTCTTGGTAAAAGCAATCTCCGGCAAATCCGTCGGCTTGCCGCCGAGTGGAAAATCTTTGCGCAGCGGAAAGTAAGGATAACCTTCCCACATGATGATACGGCGCAAGTCAGGATGCCCGCGAAAGCGGACGCCCATCATGTCGTAAATCTCGCGCTCGTGCCAATCCGCCGTCCGCCAGACGCCTGTGACGGTCGGAAGCTCGGACTTCTCTTCGCTCACGTTCGTCTTGAGCCGCAGGTATTGGTTGTGGCCGATGCCGTAAAGCTCGTAAACAATCGTCCAACGCGGGTCTTCCCCGTAGTTGTCCACACTGGAAAGATCCGCGAGAAAATCGAAGCCGAGTTCCTTCTTGGCGAAGGCGCAAACCTCGACGATGCGTTCAGCATCCGCGACAATCAGCGTGAGTTCACCGCGAAACTCCGTCGGCTCGGAGAGTAACTCTCCGAACTGGGCTTTGAGTTTGTTGGCTAGATCTGGCGAAGTCATTTTTAACCACGAATGAACACGAATGAACACCAATTCAAACCGGAAACTTGACGCGAATTTCGCGAATTAACGCGAATGGGATTCAATTCGCGACAATTCGTGTAATTCGCGTCAAACCATTCGGGTCTATTCGTGTTCATTCGTGGTTAATCAGGCTTTAGCTGCCAGCGGGGTTAGTTTCTTCAAGTTGCTGAAAGTCGGTTCGCGTGAAATCTGATTTTGCAGCTTCATCAGCGCGTCGAGCAGCGCTTCGGGACGCGGCGGGCAGCCTGCAACGTAAACGTCCACCGGGATGATTTGATCCACGCCCTGCAACACGGAATAGCTGCGATACATGCCGCCCGTCGAGGCGCACGCGCCCATGGCGATCACGTATTTCGGCTCGGCCATCTGGTCATAAATGCGCTTCACTGCCAGCGCCATCTTGTAGGTCACCGTGCCTGCGACGACCATGCAGTCCGATTGCCGGGGCGAAAACCGCATGACCTCCATACCGAAACGCGAAATATCAAACCGGCTCGCGCCCGTGGCCATCAATTCGATGGCGCAGCACGCCAAACCCATCGGCATCGGCCAGATGGAGTTCTTGCGAAACCAGTTCAGAGCAGCGTCAACCCGGGTGACAATGACATCACCCTCAATCTTCGAGTTGTAGCCAAGCTCAGTGGTTTCTTGCATGGGAAACGCCGGGACGGTTGCGACGCGGGAAAAAGTTAGTCAGCGGTTTGGACGCAAGCAAGCAGGTTTCGTGATTTATTTCACAAAGTAATTTCGAGCAGCGGGCGAGCGGGTTCGTCACAGGAAATGAGAAAAATCAAAAGCGTTGCCAACCGGAAATCGCATCAGCCAGAATCCCGACGTGAATTTTCGCGACAAGATCATCTCCTGGGACAATCTCCCGCATTGGCGTGAGACCGTTCGTCAGAGCGGGCGCAGAGTTGTCGCCACCAACGGCTGCTTCGATCTGCTTCACCTCGGTCACGTCTCGTATCTCGAAGCCGCGCGGAATCAGGGCGACCTCCTGCTCGTGGGAGTGAATGGCGACGATGGCGTGCGGTTGTTGAAAGGCCCGTCGCGTCCGATCAATGGAGAACTGGATCGCGCGGCGGTGTTGGCTGCGCTGCAATCCGTGGATGGCGTCTGCATCTTTGCGGATAAAACCGCCACGCGCTTTCTGGCTCAAGCCAAGCCGGACATCTACGTGAAGGGCGGAGATTACACGCTGGAGACTTTGAATCAAGACGAGCGGCGCACCGTGGAACAAGCCGGTGGCCGCATCGTCATCCTGCCGTTTGTTCCCGGCAAATCCACCACGGCTATCTTGGAGAAGATTTCCCGGCTCTGACGTCGTCGGAGTTGCCACGTCCGCCAGAGTTACCTTCCTGCTCGGACTTTGATTTCGGAGTTTCTTGATTGCCATTTCCGCCACCGGGGCGATGGGCGGGATCGCACAAGCCAGCCACTTCCCGGATGGCTTGGGAAATGGCGATCCAACGCTCGGCGTCTTGGGCGTTGATCACAGAGATGCGTTCCGCCACACGAGCCTCGAAACGTTCGAGGAACATCACGGCTTGATCCACATTGCAATGTTCCAGTGCCGTCACTGTCACGCGCAGCCAGTTGCCGAGCGCAGCTTTTTCATTGCGCGCAAGCGATGAGTCTTGGACGAGCGATAGCAGATGCAGCACGGCCTCTTCCGTCTTGAGGATTTCGACGATCAACAATTCTGTGCCGGTCAATTCTCCATCTCTGACGATCAACACCAACTCATGAACGCCCGGCGCGAACTGGTTCGTGAACGTGGCGGTGGTGGAGATCACGTTCGTGCCGTCCATCCAGATGTAAGTCAACTCGGTGTCGTCCACGTCGGAAGATTGCGAGCCGTCGAGAACGAGCGTGGCGTCGCAACACGCAGGCGCGATCAGCACGGTGTTGGTTTCACCCGGCAATTGATCCAGCGGCGTGATGACGATGCGAGCCACGGGCGCGTCGTTGATCGGACGCACGGTGATGCTGACAACTGCGATCTGCGAAACTGCGTTGCTGCCGTCGCGGGCGATGAAGGTGAAGTAGTCGTCGCCGGAATAATCCTGCGCCGGTGTGTAGATACGTTTTGAACCAGAGCCGCTGAGTGTTCCGTGCGCGGGTTGTTGGACGATTTCAAACGTGAGGTCAATGTCATCCACGTCATCAGCGCGCAGTTGGATGGGCAAAGCGGTGTCTTCATCCGTGGTGAATTGTTCGGAGAAGGCAACGGGCGCGTCGTTAATCGGCAGAACATTGATGCTGATGACAGCGGGTGCTGAGGTTGCGAAGCCATCGCTGGCCACGAAGGTAAAGCTGTCCCGGCCATTAAAGTTTAAGTTTGGCGTATAGACTCGGACCGAACTATTGGAAGCACCGCTCAAGACGCCATTTGTTGGACCTTGGATGATTGTATATGCCACCACAGGACTATCTGGATCCAATGCGTGCATTCCAACCGTCACAGTTGAATCCTCCCTAACAACGAACGAAGCAGGCAGAGCGACTGGCGGCTGATTGGCGAGCGTCACGACGGCATTTGAGCTGGTGACTGAACCAAACGCGTTGGAGACGATCACAGAATAAGTGCCAAGGAGCGAGTTGTTGAAATTGGTGATCGTATAGGTGGCGTTAGTCCCGCCAAACAGTGGCTGGCTATTCCGACGCCACTGATAGCGAAGCTGCGGCGTACCGTTAGCAACCACTGACATTGTGAAGTTTGAGCCTGCCGCAACTGCGCCACCAGTTGGTTGTGTAATAATGATCGGCTTCGATCTGCAACGTCCCGCCGCGCCAGCGGTGCGGATGGAGAGAATCTCTGCCGCAGTGAGCGCGCGACCGTAGATGGCGGGTTCGTCAATGAGGCCGGTATAAGAGGAGTTTGTTTCAAGGGTCGTCGGGCTTCCGATATTAAGCGGCGAAGTATTCAGCAAAGTGTCAATTCTCGCCGTGGGATTAAACGTCAGCACGGGTTGACCATCCACGTAGAGTACGCCGCCGTTGGTGGCGGAGCGGCTCACTGTCACCGCAACATGATGGAACATGCCGTCTCGCAAATCCGGGCCGGATGAGACGAAGGAGGAAACGCCCGCTGGTCCTGCGACAGACGGCGTACCCATGGCGAACGCGAGTCGTCCTTGGTTCAACGAAAGCGAATAGCCCACCCATATGAGGCTGGTGGTGCGTTTCTCAAACAGCGGAACATTTGGGTATGTCGTGTTGGTGTTCGCCGCCTTAATCCACATCTCGATGGAGAAGTTCTGGTTGTTTGTGAAGTTCAGTGTCGCGCTGTTATTGATTTGAACACGGCTGCCGTTGCCAGTGGACGTAAAGGTGAAGGCCGACGCAACCTTGCCCGTGGGATAACTGGTCGGCGAGTAGGTGGCGATATTGTTCAGCCCTATTGCATCAAGCGTGTTCGTGTCGCCGGGCCACCAACTGATGATGCCGGGCAAAATATCCACGCAAGACGGCGCAGGGATGGTGCTGAGTTGGGCGCGCGAGCTGAAGTTTGTTCCGACACTGTTGCTGACGGTGACGAAATAGAATCCGACGTTGTTTGTGCGGACTCGTTCGATGATCAAAGAAGCGTTGGTGGCGCCGATGATTCTGTTGTGCAGATTTGATCCATTGAAATACCACTGATACGCGAGCGGGCGGCTGCCATAGACTCCGACTGTGAACTTCACATCTTCACCGAGCGGCACAATCTGATCGAGCGGTTGTTGAGTGATGACGGGCGGCGCGAGACACTTGCCAGTGAGATCGGCGGCGACGATGGATTGAATCTCCGTAGCGGAGAGAGCGCGGTTGTAGAGGGAGACTTCGTCCATCAAGCCGGAGTATTGCCAGGGGGAGGAAGTTTGGAATGACGGTCCCGCGAATCCGCCGATGCCGAGTGGGACGCCGCCAGGGAATATGTTTCCAGCATGGTTTGTCTGCCGGATTTGAGAACCGTTGATGTAAAGCCGCATCACCGAACCGTCATAGGTGGCTGCCACATGAGTCCACTGATTGAGCGGGATAAGATTGGTGGTCACGAGTGTGGTGTTGGTGCGCACCGAGCCGTTGGGAGTG
>JANNAO010000351.1:0-2556 GCA_031384405.1 Verrucomicrobiota bacterium
ACGGATCGCCGGCCTTGATGAGGAGCTGGGAATTTTTCGCGTTGGCGGGATTGAGCCAGTCCACGGCGTTGGCGATGAAGATCGGGAACGACACGCGCAGCGGCCAGTTGCTCTCCAGCGGATCGAAGCCCACCCACACGATGCGTTGCCGTCCGAGGTCGCCCGCGAGGATGAGCGGTGCTTGCGGCGCTTCGAGGATCGAGACGGCCCACGTCGGCGCGCGCGCGGTGAGGCTCTGCACAATCTGCACGTTGTCGAACCCGGCGTAGCGCAACAGCGGGTGCGTGGATTTCCAGTCCACGATCACCGGCGCTTCCACGGCGGCGACGCTCTCGACCCAGTTCGTGTTCACGGTGCGAAACGCGAGCACGTTGCCCTTCGGCCATTCGGTAGGAATTACGCCGTCGAGCACGATGAAATCAAACCCCGCGCCTGCGTCGGTGAGGTCATTCGCCACGGCTAAGTTCACATTCGCCACGGCGCGCAGGGCTTTTTCGAGCAACCGATTTCCGCGCGTGACGAGCAAGACGTTCACGGGTTTTGGCAACAAACTCACGATGGACGCTTCGTTATCGGCGGCTAAATCATCTTTGCTTGTGAGACGAACCGTGAACACGCCGTCCTTCGCCTGCGTGGCTTTGAAAACCTGCGGCGCAGTTTGTTGGCCGGGAATGGTGAGCGGAACGGTGTTGATCAATTGGCCGTCGAGCAACAGTTCGAGATCGGCGTTGAGCGTGTTGGAAGAAACGTTGACCACGTTGACGTAAACAGCGCGTTGCGTGGCGTCTTCAGGATTTGCCCGCACGTCGAGTGCGGTGATACCAAGATTCTCCGCGCGTTGGCCGACCTTGTGATAGATGAGCGGCAACGCCTTGTTCTCGAAGTCGCTCAACTCCGGCACGGCGCCGTCGCTGAAGAGATGAATCTCCGCGCTGCGGCGATCGCGCACGAGCGACTCGGCCATCTTGAGCGCGGGAACGAGGCGCGTGGGCGAATCCGACGGTGCGCACGACTGCAACGCGCGGCGCAACGCGGCCTTCTCGCTCGTGGCGGATTGTTTGACCTCGGTGTTCGCGCCCGCGAGCAGCACGACCATCTGATCGGTCGGCTCGAGACTGTCCACCCACTTGAGCGCCTCGGTGCGCGCCCGTTCGAAGCGCGACGGCGATTCGTCCACGGCCTGCATCGAGGCCGAGCCATCGAGAATAACGACGCGCAATTGCGCCGGCTTGGCCGTGGTGGCGAAGAATGGTCGCGTGAGCGCCAGCACCGCCAGGGCGAGCAGGAGGATTTGCAGATAGAGCAGCCAGTTCTTCCGCAACTTCTGAAACGGCGCGCTGGCCTGGGTATCGGCGAGAAATTTTTGCCAGAGCAACGTGCTGGAAACGAGTTTCACCACGCGCTTGCGCTTCAGGAGATAGAAAACGATGACGACGGGGATGGCTGCGGCGAAGGCGAAGGCGATTGGCGCGAGAAAACTCATGAAAGTGCAGAGTGCGGAGTGCAGAGTGCGGAATCGCCCGAGTCCGAAATGCGGAGTGCAGAGTGCGGAATGCGGAATGTTCCGTGTTGGGCGTCACTGGTCATTGGCGACCTCCAGACTTTCGGGCGGTGTTGATGGATGAGACTGTGATCGCCAGAAGTTCGTTGGCTTCCTTCATCAATGGCCCGGCCTTGGCCTCGGAAACTTTGCCGTCTTCGATTAACAACTCGATCCAATAACTGGACTCGTCGGCTTCTTCTTCGACTGTTCCCATCTTGCTGATAAAATCTGCCGTGGATTTGGCTCGGCATGCCGCGCGATAGTTTGCGCCCACGGAAGTTCCAGACCGAAGGAGTTGGCGTCCAAGGATGCGGCAAGTTTCATTCTTCGGTAGTCCCTCGAAGAATTTGATGACATCCAGCGCGAATTTCTTGGTTCGTTTCTTAAGGTTCTCGTTGCTCATCGTTAGTCTCTAATCGTTCAAATTCACCCACAGTGTTCGCTAGCAAACATTCCGCACTCCGCACTCCGAATTCCGCACTTCACTAGCCCCACACCTCCGACTTTCTCAATTGCTTCAGCAGCAAATCCTGAAGGTCCATGTTGGACGGGGCCATGAAGAAGTTGATGCCGCGCTTGGTGGTGAACTCGCGCAACCGCTGGATGAAATTTTGCACGGTCTGCTGATATGCCTTCATGCGGTATTTGCCGAAGGTAACCTCCTGCAGGCCGCCGCTCTCGGAATCCACGAGGCTCAGATCGCCGAAGGTGGTGGGCGCGAGTTCTTCCGGCGCGAGAATCTGAACACAGTTCACTTGAAAGCCGCGACCGACGAGTGCGGTCAGGCCGGATTCGTAGCCAGCGGGATCGAGAAAATCGCTGAGCACGATGGCGAGGCCGGTGTGACGGGCTTCCAAGGCGCCGCGCCGCAAGGCTTCGTTGAAATCTGCGCCGCCGGCAGCGGTCAGGGCGTTGAGGTTTTGGAAGAACTGCATCGAGGACTTCTTTCCTCGGACACTACGTAAAGCTCCACGCGCTGCGAGTTCTTCAGAAGAGTGCGGAGTGCGGAGTGC